>DASYUH010000114.1 GCA_036001465.1 Candidatus Polarisedimenticolia bacterium | reverse complement strand
GCCCGAGGTCAGGAGATCATCCTCGTCCCCCGGGCAGGCGCCGTCGCACGATTCCGGCTCGAGAGGCCACGGCGCCGACTCCGTGCCGAATCCGCTGGTGCCATGGGCGTCCCGGTACTCGACCAGATAGAAGTGCGCCCGCCCCGGCGGCGGAACGGCGGCCGGCGCGAGCGACCCGCCCATCTCCACGAACGACGTCGGCGCGAAAAGTCTCGCCGGCACGCGCACCACGCCCAATGTGATCCGGTTGCCGTCCACCCGAAGGTTTGCGATGTCGCCTGCGATCACGTCGTAGTTCTGGGCGCCGCCGACGGCGTTCCAGTACACGCGCGCCAGCCCCGCGGTGCCGGCCGGCTCGAGACGCAGGCTCAGCGGCTCCGGCCCCTGTCCCTGATCGTGCGGCACCGTGACGACGGCGAGGGAGGAGGTGGTGTTGCCCGAGGCGTCGGTTGCGGCGTAGGTCAGATCGTACGTCCGCCCGGCGCCGGTCCCCGAGCGCTCGGCCCGCAGGAGAAGCTCCGCGTCGGGCACACCGACGTCGGCGCCCACGATGTCGCCCGTCGTCCGGCCGTCTGCGTCTCCGGAGGCGTCGTCCGGCTCGCTGCTCACAACCGAGAGCAGGCGCGCCGTCGCGGCCGGATCGCACCGGTCGCTCGCGTGCCACTCGATGCCGACCGGCACGAGTCGATGATTGGGCGGCCACAGGATGGATGGCGTCGCAGCCAGGGTGAGCGACGGCGCCGTCGTGTCGCGCACTTCGGTCGTCGTCGCGCTCGTGTCGCTGGCCCCCTTGGAATCGGTCACGCGCAGTGTCACCGAGCTGGTCCCGAGCGGCAGCACGACGTTCAGGACCTGTCCGGTCCCCAGGAGCTCGGCCGCCGGCAGGCCGAAATCCCGGAACCACTCGAACGTGACGATGTCACTGTTCGTGCCGGGGCTCGAGTCGAGATCGCTCGAGCCGGATCCGTCGAGGAGGACGACGCCGCCCGCCGGGCTGCCGCATTCGACCGTTGCCGGGGCGGCGATCGACGCGCGCGGCGGCGCGTTCGAGGCGGTGAAGACCATCGTCCGCTCGCCGCGGTAGGTGAAGGGAGCCTCGGCCTGGACCTGCGCCGTATTGCCGTCCGTGAGGCTGATCTCGAGCCGATGCGGCAGCCCTCGTTCAAGCGCGGAGATGTCGATCTGTTCTGGCAGGCCCGACTCGAATGGCACCGCGAGCGCTTGATGCGGGTCCGGCACCGCCAAACGGAGCGCATCGGAGGTGAACGAGAAGACGATCAGATCCACCCCTCCGGAACCCTCGCCGAATGCGCGCGCGCAAACAGGCGCGGGCAGGGCCAACCCCTCGAGCAGCAGGAGCCCCCCGAACGCCGTTTCCGGATGGTCGCACGGACCGGCCGCCAGCTCGAAATCCGGCGCGCCGCCGCCGTGGCACGCCAGGCCCGCGTTGAGATCGAACAGCACCGGCTGCCCCGCGGAGCCGAAGGCGAAGCCGATCCCCCGGTCGGGCTCTCCCGAAGGAAGGTACCCGCCGCCGCAATCGTGGCTGGCGCCGATGTCGGGCAGGGCGATGATCCCCGCCAGGGCGGTGATCAGGACTTGCCCATGCAAGGTCTCCCCCTGAGGGTCCGTTGCTCGGGCCTCCACTGCGATCGTCTCCCCGTCGTCCTGTCGAATCCGGGAAATCACGAGCGTCGGCTGGCAGGCGTTCCCCGAACCGTCGGAGTTCGAGTCCGCCTGGTCCGGATTGGCTGCCGCCGGACAGTTGTCGCAGGCGTCGCCGAGCCGGTCCCCGTCCCGATCGATTTGCGAGCGGTTGTCCATGAGCGGGCAATTGTCCGCCGGGCAGGCGTTCGTGGAGACGTCCGGATCTCCGAAGCCGTCGGCGTCGCCGTCGGTGCAGCGATCGGATTCGTCCGGGATGCCGTCCTGGTCCGCGTCGCCGGAGGGAGGGAGAGTGTTGATGAACAGGATAGTCTCGTGGCCGGGATTCTCGAAATCCGCCTCGTCCGACACCGCGGGCGTCACCCCGTTCGTGACCGAGATGCTGAGGTGGTGAGGCCCCGGCGAAGCCAGGGAAGAGATGTCGATCGCCGACGGGAGAGATCCCTCGAACGGCACGTGCACCGTCGTCATGTAGCTCGTGGTGAAGTAGATCGAATCCTGTGTGATCGATTGCACGGTCAGGTCGATTCTGAGACCGGGGGGGTTCGTGGCGATCAGGCAGACGGGAATCGGAAGCGGGATACCCTCGAGCTGGAGGCTGTAGCTTCCATAGTCTCCAGGCAGATTGCACTCTCCAAAACGCAGGAAGTAGGCCGGATCGAGGTCACCACAGGTCAGCCCGAGGAACGGGGCTCCAAAGGAAAAATCGAACAGAAGCGGAGTGCCGACCGATCCATTGACAAAGCCGATCCCTCCTGGCGCGCCACCCGGAAAATAGCCGTCGAAGCAGGACCTCGTGGAGCCGACATCCTCGAGCCTGACGAGTCGTTCCGGAGTACGCCCCGTGACGTCCACGGCTCCGCTCAGGGGATCGTGGGCAGGATTCCTCAGCCGGACATTCGCCTGCACGTATGACTCCGGACCGGGACCGATGTCCAGGATGACGACGGACGGCTGGCAGGCGTCCCCTGCACCGTCGCCGTTGGAGTCGACCTGTTCCGGATTGCGTCGCTGGGTGCAATTGTCGCACGCATCGCCGAGTCCGTCTCCGTCTGTTTCCGCCTGCCCCGGATTGGCGATAGCGGGGCAGTTGTCGACATCGCCACAGAGAGCGTCACGATCGGCGTCGTTCGCCGCGTCCAGCCGGCACCGATCGCAGGCGTCGCCGCGGCCATCCGCGTCCGCGTCTTCCTGGCCGGCATTCGAGGTGCTCGGGCAGTTATCCACCGGGCAGGTATTGGACGGCAGGAACGGATCTCCGAAGCCATCATGGTCGGTGTCGGTGCAGGGATCATCGGGATCCCTGAGCCCGTCACCGTCGCTGTCCGGGAACGGCCCTCGATTGAACAGGGTCGCGACGCCGACGTGGACTGACACGGCGAGATCCGGCCGTCGATCCGCGTTCAGATTCCCGAGCGCAACGAAAAGCGTTCCGACGCCGGTGGCCAGGCGCGCCTCGGGCGAGAAGGTGCCGTCTCCGATCCCCAGGAGTATCGAGACGTCGGCGGAGTCGTAATTGGAGATCGCGACGTCCTCGTGACGGTCGCCATTCAGGTCTCCGACCACGGCCGACAGTCCACCCTGTCCGATGCCAAACCTGCCAACGAGGCCGAAGTCGCCTCCGCCTTTGCCAAGGAATACCGATAGGTCCGACGAGTTCGCGTTGATCACCGCCAGGTCCCTCACGGCGTCCTCGTTGAAGTCACCCGTCACGACGGCGGTAGGATTCAGGCCGGCCACGAGGGTGACGTGGGGGAGGAACGTGCCGTCGCCGTTGCCCAGGAGCACTCGGACGTCGCCGGAACTGGGCGGTGGAGAGTAGCCATAGTAGGTCCCGAAATCGGCGACCACGAGATCAAGATGGCCGTCGCCATTCAGATCGTCCGCGGTGACCCAGTAGGGGAGACTCCCGACCGCATACTGGCGCGGCGGTGCAAACCCTCCCCGGCCGTCGTCCATGTGCACCATCAGGTGATTCGATCCGGCGTTGACGACAGCGAGATCTTCAGCACCGTCCTGGTCGAAATCCCCCACGGCAAGGCCGAATGGATTCCACCCGGATCTCAGCTGGGTGGGTTCGTCGAAGGTCCCGTCCCCCTTCCCCAGCATGATGGACACGCTCCCCGGATCGTAGAGGCTGCTTCCACCTGCATTCGCCGTGACGAGGTCCCTGCGGCCGTCGCCGTTGAAGTCCCCGCTCGCGATGAGCACCGGATAGGTCTGGTATCCGGTCCTGAACCTCATCTCGCTATCGAACGTCCCGTCGGCATGACCGAGGAGCACCGCTCCGTCGGAATAGGTGCTGGCCACCGCCACATCGAGCCGTCCATCTCCGTCGAAATCATCGAGTGTCGTGGAAGCGGTCGGGCCCAGGTCGAGGAGAAGCCTGGGGTCGTTGAACGTGAAGTCGCCGTTCGAGAGGTACACGAATACGTTGTCGGAAGAAACGTTCGCCACCGCGAGATCGTCCCGTCCATCTCCGTCGAGGTCACCTGCGACGATGCTGACGGGACCATCGCCCGTGAAGAGGGTCGGGGCGTACCCGAACGTGCCATCTCCAAGACCAGGGTGGATGGTCACCCAATCACTCCCCGCATTGGACACGGCGAGGTCCAGTACCCCGTCGCCGTTGAAGTCCCCTGTCGTCGCGAAATAGGGCGCTCCACCGATGCCGAAGATGACATGGGGCGAGCGCGTGAAATGACCGTCGCCACTGCCGACCAGGAACAGGACGATGCCCGAGTTGATGTAGGCGTTATCCCGGAGGATGACGGCCAGATCGGTGTTCCCATCCCGGTTGAAATCGGCTACCTCGAGCGCCAGAGGATTCGAGGGATGGTCGTTCGCCGTGGAATAAGTCGTCGCGGCGCCGAAGGTCCCGTCCCCGTTCCCCAGGAAGATCAGAATCTCTCCGGGGAAATAGTTGATGGCCGCCAGATCCGGGATCGCATCGTTGTTGAAATCCCCTGAGGCGAGGGCGGCTGCGTTCGGAACCACGAGGGTTGCCGGCGCGCCGAAGGTCCCGTCTCCGTTCCCGAGGTGGACTGAGATGTTCGAGTCGTCCCCGAGAACCGCCACGTCGAGGCGGGAGTCGCGGTTGAAATCGACGGCCACGACCTCATCGGGAAACTCGCTCAACGGCTGCCGGGGGAGCCCGACGAATGTTCCGTCCCCCTGTCCCAGGAGCACGGACAGTTCGCGGGAAAAGCGGTTCGTCACGATCAGATCGAGCCGGGAGTCGGCGTTGAAGTCCCCGGCTTCGATCCAGGCAGCGCTCCGTCCGGCCTCGAGTCGCTGGCCGGAATCGAACCTGCCGTCGCCCCGGCCGATCAGAATCTGAACGTGGTTCGGGGTCTGGATGTCAGGAGTGATATCAACCACGGCGAGATCCTTCTTGCCATCTCCGTTGAAATCTCCTGAGGCTATCCCCCACGGCCGCGCCTGAGTGGCGTAGGCGGGATCCCGGAACAGGCCACCAGAATCCGGGGGCTCGCAGGCATCGCCGAAGCCGTCCGAATCCGCGTCCTGCTGATCGGGATTCGGCGTATTCGGACAGTTGTCGGCGGGGCACGCATTCGTCCCGGAGAAGGCGGGATTGCCGAAACCATCGCCGTCCGAATCGACGCACGCGTCGCACGCGTCGCCGCTGGAGTCCAGGTCGGCGTTCCCCTGCGACGGGTTCGCGATCGTGGGACAGTTGTCCACGTCCTGGCAGACGCCGTCGCCGTCCGGATCGTTCTGCGCGTCGAAGGGGCAGCGGTCGCAGGGATCGCCCGCACCATCGTGATCGGCGTCCGCCTGCGCCGGATTGGTGACTGTGCCGCAGTTGTCGTGCGGGCAGGTGTTCGCCGCGAACCCGACATTGCCGAGGCCGTCCCCGTCGGTGTCGGTGCACGAATCGACGGCATCCAGCACGCCGTCGCCATCTGCATCGGCTGCCGGGCCGCGATTGAAGAGGACTGCAACGCCGTAGGCATTGGCGATCGCGAGGTCTGGGGAGCCGTCGTGATCGAAGTCGCCGGCCGCCACGGACCGCGCGTTGTAGAACGTACCGGCGCCGAATTTGGTTTGCGCCAGAAACGTCCCATCGCCTCTTCCCAGGTAGAGGGAAACGTCCCCCCCCATCGTATACACGACATCATCGTTGTTCCCCACCGCAACGTCGGTGTGGCCGTCTTGATTGAAGTCGGCCACCGCGATGCTGGCGGGGTAGACACCCGCTGGCATGATTGTGGGCGGTCCGAAGGACCCGGTTCCAACGTTGAGGAGGATGGCCACGGACCCCGGTGGCGTCGAATAGGGGGGGTTGGATGCGGGATTCCGGTTGGCGACGGCCAGATCCGGGTTCCCGTCCCCGTTGAAGTCGCCCACCCCGAGGGCGGTCGGAGACGACCCCGCAGGGAAGCGGACGCCCGAGCTGAAAGTGAGGGACCCGGTGCCAAAATGGATCGACACGTCGGATCCCAGGGTCACCAGGTCCAGGTGCCCGTCGGTGTTGAAGTCGCCCGCCGCCAAAGCCGACTGGCCTGAGGCGATTGCGGTGGATTTCGGGTGGAATTCGGGCTTGGACGGGTCCGTCTGCGTGTAGATCGCAATCGAAAGTCCGACTGAACCCGACGAGGAGCCCAGGATCGCAAAATCGTCCCGTCCGTCCCCGTTGAAATCCCCGGCCGCCACAGCGGAGGGACTCGCGGAGATCCGGACCTGGGGGCCGAACGCGCCGTCCCCGGCGCCGAGCAGGACCGAAACGTCACTGGGGAAGCCATACCCCACGGCGTTGGCCGTGACGACGTCCTCGTGGCCGTCGCCGTTGAAATCTCCCGCGGCGATTGACCTGGGAAATATGCCGACGCGAGCCGGTGGCGCGAAGTCGAAGTCTCCGCCGAGGCGGTTGAGAATGACTCCTGCCTGTCCGTCCTGAAATGCGTACTGACCGTGCATCGCGGTCGCGATATCGTCCGCCCCGTCGCCGTCGAAATCGCCCGCCGTGAGGGCGTAGGTGCTGCCTTCCCCGACATCCAGTTGCGCGCGTCCCGCGAAGACGGAGGCCGGCGTCCCGAAATAGACGTGCAGCTGGGTCAGACCGGACATCGCGGCCAGATCGAGCCGCCCGTCCCCGTCCAGGTCTCCCAGGGCCAGCGGTGACCCTCCCTCGTATGTCGACAACGTGATGGGAGGATCGAAACTCCCGTCCCCCCGGCCGCGCAGGACGGTCATCTGGCCGGAGGTGACCACGTCCAGCTCTCCGTCCCCGTCGACATCGCCGACGGCGATCGAGGGTGAGGTGGCGGCGGTCGCGAAGGGCGTGGAAGGCCCGAAGGCGCCGTTCCCATCGTTCAGGAACACCGAGATGCCGCTGGAGCCTGTGTTGGCCGACACGATGTCCAGGGAGCCGTCGTCATTGAGGTCGCCCAGCGCGACTCCCTGCGGCGCCTGTCCGCCTTGCAAGAGGTAGGGCCCCCCGAAGGAGCCGTCGCCGACGCCGGCGAGCACGGCGATCGCCGAGCCCCCGGACATCCCGACCACCAGGTCGAGCGTGCCGTTCCGGCCCAGAATACCCGCCGCGATCGAGCGAGGCGCCTGCGGCAACGAGTACCGGACGGGTGGGAAAAAAGTCAGATCGCCCCGGCTCCTATAGGCCGTCAGGTCGAGCGTTCCGGCGTTGGCCACGAAGAGATCGTCGGCCCCGTCCAAATCGGCGTCCGCGGCCAGAACGGCGGAGGGGGCGTCCCCCGAGCCGGATGCCAGGACGACTCTCGGGGAGAAGCTCCCGTCCACGATCCCGGCCAGGACGGAGATCTCCCACGCCGGAGTCGACGGGTTGATGCTGGCCACGACGATATCCAGTCGCCCGTCGCGGTTGAAGTCTCCCAGGCCGGCGGTCACTGTTGCCAGTCCCGCCGGGAACCGCCGCGGGGCCGAGAACGCGCCTTCACCGTCACCCAGGAGGACGGCGACTTCGCTTCCCCCCCGGATCGTTTCGAGGACGTCCAGTCGCCCGTCGCGGTTCAGGTCGGCCATGGCAATCACATCGGAAGAGATCCCGAGGTCGATCCGCAGGGGGGAGAAAAGCGCCCTGGCAAGCACCGGCCGCACCCCTGCCGTGCCCAGCATCACGAGGATGGAGAGCACGAAGCCACGGCCCAGGACGGGGGAAAATCGCCGATTCATGTCCCCTCCGGCCTGCCGACACCCGGCAGGGCAGGGTGACCGAAGCATGTAAGGGGCCCGAAAAGTCTGCGCCCTTATATACCGTGATGGGGGCTCCCAGGAAAGCGAATTTCAGCCGGCATGAGGCTTGACGGGCCCGGGGGCCGGCCGCTACGATTCCTGCGACTTTGTGAATCGAGGCACAAGGTGGCGGGGGCACGGCGACCGGGCACGGGGATTTCCGATCTCACGGCGAAGCGAGTGTCGGTCTACTTGCGATGCCTCGAAGACCTCCAGGCCGACGGGGTCACCACCATCTCCTCCCAGGCCCTGGCTGAAAAATTCGGGCTCAACTCGGCGCAGATTCGCAAGGACCTGGCCTGCTTCGGCGAGTTCGGAGTGCGCGGGGTCGGCTACATGGTGGCCGATCTCAAGGATCAGCTCACGCGGATCCTCGGCCTGACGCGCGATCGCAAGGTGATCATCATCGGGGCGGGGAACCTGGGGATGGCCCTCGCGGACTACGCGGGGTTCAACGGGGGGGGCTTCCGCATCGTCGCGCTGTTCGATAATGATCGAGGCAAGATCGGCGGCCGCTCCCGGGGCGGAGTGCCGGTCCTGGACATGGAGGCGCTTCCCGCCGTGGCGCGGCGCGAGAAGGCGGGGATCGCCCTCCTGGCCGTGCCCGCCGCGGTGGCGCAGAAGGTGCTGGACCGGGTGTGCCGCTCCGGCATCAAGGCGATCCTGAATTTCGCCCCGGCGCAGCTGAGGGCGCGCCCGGGCATCACCCTCAAGGCGGTCGATCTGAAGATTCAGCTCGAGAACCTGGTCTTCCACCTGGCCCGTGCCGAGGAGGCGCGGCGGTGACTCTCCCCCCGGGCGACCGCCTCGATCCGGCGGAGATCCTCGAGCACTATCGCCGCAACCGCGGCCTCCTCGGGATCCAGAGCAAGATCCCGATCAAGGACGAGCACGTCCTGAGCCTGGTCTACACCCCGGGCGTGGCCGAGCCGTGCCTGGCGATCCGCGACGACCCGGAATCGTCGTTCATCTACACCATCCGCGGCAACGCCGTGGCGGTCATCACCGACGGATCGTCGGTCCTGTCGTTCGGGGACGCAGGGCCCTTCGCGGCCGTGCCGGTCATGGAAGGGAAGTGCCTGCTGTTCAAGGCGCTCGCCGGGATCGACGCCCTGCCTCTGTGCGCCAGCGAGCGCGACCCGCGCCGCCTGGCCCGCCTGATCCAGTGCCTGACCCCGACCTTCGGGGGCTTCGCGATCGAGGACATCGCCTCGCCGCGATCGTTCGAGCTGATGGAGATCCTCGACGGCATGAGCGAGGCGGACCTCCCCGTGCCGTTCTTCTTCAACGACATGCAGGGGGCCTGCGCGACGGTCCTGGCGGCGCTCCGGAACGCCCTGAAGCTGGTCGGCAAGGACATCGGCGGGATCCGCGCCGTCATCACGGGGGCCGGCGGCGCCGGCATCACGGTGGCCCGCTTCCTGAGCAAGGCCGGCGTGCCGGAGATCACCCTGTGCGATCGTCACGGCATCGTCTGGGAAGGCCGGCCGGAGGGGATGAACCGGTTCAAGGAGGCCGCCGCCCGCGAGCTGAACCCGGAGAAGCGCCAGGGGTCGGTCGAGGAAGCCCTCAAGGGGGCCGACCTGTTCGTCGGCCTGTCGGCGGCGCGCACGGTGCGGCCGGCGATGATCCGCTCCATGAACAAGAAGCCGATCGTCTTCGCCCTGGCCACGCCCGAGCCGGAGATCGGCGCCGACGAGGCCCGCGCCGCCGGCGCCGCGGTGGTCCTGACGGGAGGGACCAATTACCGGCACGGCCTCAACGTCGCCCTGGCGTTTCCCGGCATCCTGCGCGGGGTGATCGACTCGCGCGCGGCGCGCATCTACGACGAGATGTTGATCGCGGCCGCCGACGCCATCGCCTCCCTCGTGCCGGACAAGGAGCTGAACTACGAGCGCATCGTGCCGCGCGTCCTCGACCTGCGGGTCGGGCCGGCGGTGGCGGGGGCCGTCGCCAACGCGGCCGTGGCGCTCGGCGTGGCGCGCGAGGACGTCGACCCCGACTTCGTGCGCGACCGGACCCGGCACCTGGTCTACGAGGGGGAGTCGGCGCTCGTCGAGCACGGCTTCAGCAGCGAGGAGAAGAGCCTGGGGGACGAGGCGCTCGACCTGCACCGCCGCTACCGCGGCACCATCGAGACCACCGGCAAAATCCCGCTGAAGGACGAGCACACGCTCATGATCATCGCCTCGCCCGGCGTGGCGGTCCCCGTGCGCGAGATCATGAAGTCCCCCCTCAAGGTCTGGGAGTACACCACCAAGGGGAACCTGGTGGCGGTCGTGACCGACGGCTCGGCCGTCCTCGGCCTGGGGAACATCGGCCCGGAGGCGGCGCTCCCGGTGATGGAGGGGAAATGCGTCCTGTTCAAGACGCTGGCGGGCGTCGAGGCGATGCCGATCTGCCTGGGGACGCAGGACACGGAGGAGATCATCTCGATCGTCAAGGCGCTCGAGCCGTCGCTCGGCGGGGTGAACCTGGAGGACATCGCCGCGCCCCGCTGCTTCGAGATCGAGAGGCGCCTGAGGGAGGAGACCGGCATCCCGATCTTCCACGACGACCAGCACGGGACGGCGGTCGTCGTGCTGGTCGGGCTCCTGAACGCCCTGCGCGTGACCGGGCGCGACATCGGCTCGCTGAAGGTCACGGTCAACGGCTCCGGTGCGGCCGGCATCTCCGTGACGCGGCTCATCATGAAGGCGGGGGTGAAAGAGGTCATCCTCTGCGACACCCACGGCATCCTGGTCCCGGGCCGCGAGCACATGAACCCGTCGAAGGAGGCGATCGCCCTGGTCACCAACCCGGAGCGTCTGCGCGGCGGGCTGAACGAGGCCTTGCGCGGCCGGGACCTGTTCATCGGGCTCTCGGGCCCCAACCTCGTCACGCCCGAGATGGTGAAGAGCATGGCGCCGCGGCCGATCATCTTCGCGCTGGCGAACCCGGTGCCGGAGATCGCCCCGGAGGCGGCCCTGGCGGCCGGCGCCGCGGTGGTGGCGACCGGCCGGTCGGACTACAGGAACCAGATCAACAACGCCATCGCCTTCCCGGGAATCTTCCGGGGCGCTCTCGACGTCGCCGCCCGCAACATCAACGACGAGATGAAGATCGCCGCCGCCCACGCCCTGGCCGATCTGGTCCCGGATTACGAGCTGTCGCCCGACTACATCCTGCCGAAGGCGCTCGACTTCCGCGGCGCCCCCGAGGTGGCCGCGGCGGTGGCGCGCGCCGCCCTCGAGACCGGCGAGGCGCAGAGGCGCGTCGACCCCCGTCTCATCCTGGACAACACGCGCGATTACCTGTACGGCGGCACGCTCAGGGCGCTGCCGGGCGAGCCGATCGGCGATCAGCCGGTGCTTCCCCTCAAGCGCTGACGCCCCAGAGGCGCGCGCCGCGCCGTGTGGATTTCCCTGCGTGCTTGTGATAAAACCTCATGCGTTCCTGACATCGCGGAGACCCGCTCTCACCCCTTCTACCGGGAGGCATCATGGACACGGTCCTGGCCAAAGAGACCCTCAATCCGTTCGAGATCGCCCAGCAGCAGTTCGACAGCGCGGCCGAGCAGCTGAAGCTCGAGTCGTGGCTGCGCGAGGTCCTGCGGCGGCCGAAGCGCCAGCTGATCGTGTCGATCCCCACCAAGATGGACGACGGGTCGATCCGGGTGTTCGAGGGGTACCGGGTGCAGCACAACCTGGCCCGCGGTCCCGCCAAGGGGGGCATCCGCTACCACCCCAGCGTCACCCTGGACGAGGTGAAGGCGCTGGCCTCCTGGATGACCTGGAAGTGCGCCACGGTCAACATCCCGTACGGTGGCGGCAAGGGGGGGGTGATCTGCGACCCCAAGCACATGTCGCTGCGCGAGCTCGAGAACATGACCCGCCGCTACGCCTCCGAGATCAGCATCATCATCGGCCCCGAGCGCGACATCCCGGCCCCCGACGTCTACACCAACCCCCAGACGATGGCCTGGATCATGGACACCTACTCGATGACGGTCGGCGCGACCCAGCTGGGGGTCGTGACCGGCAAGCCCCTGCAGATCGGCGGCTCCCAGGGGCGTGGCGAGGCGACGGCGCGCGGCGTGCAGTTCGTGACGCGCGAGGCCTGCCGCGAGAGGTCAATCTCCCTGAAGGGGGCGAAGGTGGCCGTGCAGGGGTTCGGCAATGCCGGCAGCGTGGCGGCGCGCCTCCTGAGCGAGGACGGTGCCTCGATCATCGCCGTCTCCGACAGCAGCGGCGGCATCCTGAACTCGAAGGGCCTCAACATCACCGCGGTCCTGGCGCACAAGGAGAGCACCGGCTCCCTGCGCGGCTTCCGCGAGGCCGATTCGATCAGCAACGAGAAGCTCCTCGAGCTCGAATGCGACATCCTGGTGCCGGCCGCCCTCGAGAACCAGATCACCCTGGCGAACGCCTCCCGCATCCGGGCCAAGATCGTCGCCGAGGCGGCCAACGGTCCGACGACACCGGGCGCCGACGAGATCCTGCACAAGAACGGCGTCTTCCTGATCCCGGACATCCTGGCGAACGCCGGTGGGGTGACGGTGTCCTACTTCGAGTGGGTGCAGTCGCTCCAGGCGTTTTTCTGGGAGGAGGCCCAGGTCAACCATCACCTCGAGAAAGTCATGACCCGCGCCTTCAACGAAGTCCTGACGATCGCGAAGAAGTTCAACGTGCACATGCGCGACGCCGCCTACATTCTGGCGGTCGGCCGCGTCGCCGAGGCGACGCGCATCCGCGGCATCTACCCGTAGGACGCGGAGGCGGAGTGCGCGTCCTTGCGGCCTGCTCGATCGCCATCCTTCTGGGCGCCGGCGCCACCGCGACGGCGGTGGAGCGCCAGGTCCCCATGCAGAGGGTCCTCCCGACCGAGAGCAACCCCAGCTTCCAGGTCCCTGTCTACGCGCCGCAGCCCGCGCAAGGAACCGAGGGGAAGCCGGCGCGCCCGGCGATGCCGGTCATCTTCTATGCCGGCGAATGGGGCTGGCGGCCGTTGCAGCAGGACACGGCGTCCAGCCTGGCCGCCTCGGGACGGTACGTCCTGGGAATCGATTCTCCCGACTACTTCAACCGCAAGATCGAGCCGGCGACCCTCGCATCCGAGTTCGAGCGCTTCAGGGCGTTCCTCAACGAGCGGGCGGGGAGGCCGAAGGAGGCGCCTGTCATCCTGGTCGGCTTCGCGGCCGGGGCCGAGATCGTCCCCTACATCCTGAACCGGGTCGACCCCGCGGGCGTTCGCGGCGCCGTCCTCATCGCCCCGGACAAGAAAGGGGCCTACGTGTTCCGGGTCTCGATGCAGCTCCGGTTGGACAGCCCGCCGGACGAGGTGTTCGACGTCGAGGCCGAGCTGCGCAGGATGGCGCCGATCCCCGTCGTCATGATCGAGGGGACGCTCGACCCCCACTCCGAGGCGAAGGCCCTGAGCGCCGTCCCGCGGGGTCCCCACAAGTACGCCCCGATCGTCGGGGGGGACCGCCAGTTCAAGGAAGTCCGCGAGAGTTTCTTCCGCCTGCTCGACGACTCCCTGCGCTGGATCGACGGCCTGACCGCCCCCTTCCCCGGCCGGCCGCCCGGCCCTGAACCGGCCCCCGGCGCCACCGCGGCGCCGCCCGCGCCGTCAGGGGTCGACCCACAGTAGACATAGGACGCCTCGATAGGCGTCCGTCCCACGCCGGCATGCACCGGACGCGGATTCGACTCCCGCTGCCTCCACCATTCCACTTGACCACCTGAAAAACAATGCTCCAGACTTTCCTCAAATCTCGCCATACCAATGGCCAGGAGTCCCGCGTGCCGATTTGGCAAGCGGGGGCGACTCGATGCTCGAAGCCTATCGGCTCCTTCTGCCTGTGCGCGGATTTCGCTCGAAGCTCTGCGGCGCCCCTGGTACGACCCAATCAGTATCTACGCTTTGAGTTCGCCGGGGCGCCGGGATACCGGGTCTGCAAGTCCAGGCGTCAGATCACCATGTGAGCCGTATGTAGCCAGGCTGGCCCGGTTGGTAGGCATCACCACCTCTTCCGGTGAGACTGCCGTTGGGACAGAATTGGGCGCCGTAGGCCACACCTCCAGAAAAGGACTGACCTGAAAAGCCGCCGTGACTGATCATCGCGGCTGGGTCGGCATCCCCGCCGTGTCCAGGCGTGAATACGGTACCTTCCCGTCCACCTGCGGCGAAAACCAGAATCAGACTCGGCTGGTCTGCATCGAACATCATGCTCCTATGCCCGTCTGCTGCGAACGACGAACCGGTTACGTCGGAGCCTCTCCCACCGCCACCCACGGAGATGTGGTAGACGTGCCCCGGGGTCACCGCCACAACGCTGCGGGTGTAAGCTGCTCCGCCACCACCGGTCGTATCGCCCCCGCCCCCGCCACCCCACATCTCAACCAGGGCATGCGTCACACCGGTCGGAGCCGCCCAGGTAACGTCAAAGGAGGCCGCATTCCCGGGATTGGTAAATTCCTGGGTTCCGTGCAAGCCGGAAGCCTGGGACTGAAGATCGGCTATCTGCTGTTGGATCGTGGCTATCTGGTCTGCAGTGGCTCCGGGCGGGCCCTGAGGCCCGGGATCGCCCTTGTCGCCCTTGGGTCCCTGATCTCCGGCGGGGCCAATGCCTCCGGGTACACCTTGAAGGCCCTGAAGACCGGGATCGCCTTTATCGCCCTTGTCGCCCTTCGGTCCCTGAGGTCCGGGAGGGCCGACGGTCAATAGCGGCAGCAATGTGACGCTCAGATCGGTGGTGCCGGAATCGATGAGGACGGTACGTGAGTCGGGATTCCAGCCGGAGTTGGGGATCGAAACGACGACGGTGTGGCTGCCCACCGGCACGCTGATACTCATGGGCGTGTTCTTGCCGGTGTCAGCGCCATCAATCGAAACCTTCGCTCCCGACGGAAACGAAGTGACCTTGAGCAGGCCGTTGGCGGACTGCGCGTGAAGTTGGACTGGCAGCGATGCCAGCAAGACCGCAACAACAAGGCCGATATCCCAGTTCCAACCTTTCGCGGATGTTCTCATGTGATCCTCCTCATCTCAGAACGTGCGTGACACAAGGCGTCAGACTTAGGCAGGAAGGCGCACCGCGCCCCCTCCTGGCGGATTGCTCGGGAACTCCGAGCTCAGGCGTGAATTTTGGCGGGTAACTTCAACGACTGCAACGGGCAAGAGCGGGATGAGCGCTAATGAGCGCCTCGCCGCGACTGGAAATACAAGCCTCATCGGAAGGGGGAAATGCTGGTATGCTATCCGCCTCCCTTTGGAAAGCCAGAAATGGACGGGAACGACTCAGCCCGAACCACGCAGGGACCGCCGCCGCACTCGCCGAACGACCGCCTCGATTCCTGGAAGGAGATCGCCGCCTATCTCCGCCGCGACGAGAGCACCGTGCGCCGCTGGGAGAAGGATGGTTTGCCCGTGCACCGGCACCGCCACAAGCTTCGGGCTGCGGTGTTTGCCTACAAATCGGAACTGGATGCCTGGTGGAAGAATGCCGAGCACGAGGCCCCCGAATCGCGTCCAGTACCCGACGCGGAGCCGGGCCACGACGCCACATCGCGACTACCCGCCGCGCTGGCGGCTCTTCTGGTGGCCGCGATCGTCCTCGGCTCCGGTGTCTATTGGATCTGGTACGCGCGCGGGGCTCACGCCCCACGGAACGTCATGTTGGCGGTGTTGCCTCTGCAGAACCTGAGCGGCGATCCCAACGAAGAGTACTTCAGCGACGGCCTCACCGAGGAGATGATCACCCAGCTCAGCCGCCTGCAACCGGACCGGCTGGGCGTGATCGCGCGCACCTCCACGATGCAGTACAAAGGAACCGCGAAGCGGGTGGATGTAATCGGTCATGAGCTCCACGCGGACTATCTCATGGAAGGAAGCGTCCGCCGCGCCGGCGGGGAGGTACGCATCAGCGTGCAACTCATTCGGATCTCCGACCAGACGCATGTGTGGGCGGAGAGCTATCAGCGCGAAGCGCGCGACATCCTCACGTTGCAAAGCGACATCGCCCGGGCGGTGGCCGACGCCGTCAGTCTCAGGCTCACGCCGCGGGAAAGGGTGAATCTCGCGAGCGCCGAGCCGGTGAATCCCGCGTCCTATCAACTCTATTTACGCGGGCGGTACTTGTGGAACCAGCGCACCGAAGAAGGGCTGCAGAAGAGCATTACCTATTTTCAACAGGCTCTCATCGCAGATCCCTCCAGTGCGGCGAGCTATTCCGCACTCGCCGATGCCTACAATGTTCTGGGGAACTGGGGCATGGTTCCTCCCAGGCAAGCCTATCCTCAGGCCAAGGCCGCCGCCAGCAAAGCCATCGAGCTGAATGCGCGCCTTGCGGAGGCGCACATCGCCTTGGCCTACGCGATTCATCTGTACGATTGGAACCGGCCGGCCGCAGAGGCAGAGTTCAGGAAGGGCCTGGAGCTGAATCCGAACTACGCGCCCGGTCATCAGTGGTACGCAGTCTTTCTGGCGTCCGAAGGCCGTTTCGAAGAAGCGGTGGCGCAAATCACACGGGCACGCGAGCTCGATCCCCTGTCTCTCATCATCGGCGACGTTGTCGGCTGGATCTATTCACTGTCGCGCCGGAACGACGAGGCGATCCAGGAGTTTCGCAAGGCGATTGAGCTGGAGCCCAGGTTCTATCCGACTCACTACGATCTGGGATTGACGTATGTGGCAATGGGGGAGTACCAACAAGCCATTGCAGAGCTCGAGCAGGCTCGGTCGCTCGCGGGCGACACGCCACGTACTCTTTCGGGTCTCGCGTACGCCTTTGCGATGGCTCACCAACAAGGCCGTGCCAGAAAGTTTCTCGACCGGTTGCAGAAGCTTTCCACGCGTCGATACGTCCCTCCTTTTGACGTCGCTCTGGTTCATGCCGCATTGGGCGAGCGCGATTTGGCCTTCATCTGGCTCGACAAGGCCTATGAGGATCGACACCCGTGGCTGGTCATGCTGAAGGTCACGCCAAAGGTCGATAGCCTGCGTTCCGACCCGCGTTTCGAGGCGTTATTGGAACGCATCGCTGCGTCCTCGACCCTTGTCACGGCACCGGGCACTGGATCGCGCTAGTAGCCGAATGAGTCGGAAACCCATCCTTCAGCTCTGCCGGTGGGTACTCCTTCTCCAAAATATCTCCAGGACTGGGGAGGACTCAGAACTCCAGAGCACAACGAATTGACCACAAGGCAACGAGTTTCCAGCGAGTTCCGACGAAAGTCGCGCGCCATCAACCAGTTAGCGTTCTGAGGCGGCGCGGGTTCGACTCCCGCCGCCTCTACAAAAATGCGGCCCCCCTCCTCCTGTCCGTAAGGTTCGCAAGATCGCGAACACGACTGCATGGCCCGGCGCCGCTGCCGTCTCGATCGTCATGGCGCTCTCCATGTGGCCTATCACAGAGGCGCCCCGCTGACCGACCCTTCTCAACTGAGATCAACGAACCGAGTGACCTGCGACATGAACCCTGCTAAGCTTCCAGACATAAGATCCCTGCGTAGGGAGGATCCCAATGAACCTGCTTCGTCTCATCCGACCCTTGAGTCTGGCGGGTGGCCTCGCGCTGCGGTCCGACCGATGCCCTGGTGGCGTTCTTCCGCGGAGGTGGGCGATGAACAGAAGAGCGTTGCAGACCGCGGCACTCCTGCTGGTGACTCTGGGACTGGCGGCGGGGGGGACTCTGGCTGACCCGGCGAAGGGCGCGCCGGTCAAGACGCCGTTGCAAGTGACCTACTTCTTCCTGCCCGGCTGAATGGTGTGCGCGAAGTTGAAGCCCGCCGTGAGCGGGCTCGAGCAGGATTTCCCCGGACAGGTGAAGGCCAAGAACGTCGACGCCACGACCCCTGAAGCAAAGACGATGATCAAGGAACTCGGTTTCAAAAACCACGGCCTGATGGTCCGATCGGCCGACGGCAAACTGCTCCACAAGCAGCCGGACCACTCCGTCGATGTCGACGCCGCCCGCAAGGCGATCGCCGAGATCCTCTACCCGAAGAACTGAAGCGCCCTCGTCCTGGCAGCGCGGCTAAAAATCGCGCCAGACCTCATTGCCGCCCACGACCGTCCAGACCGCGCGGACGTCCCTGATCTTTTCGGGCGCGATCGTGAAGAGGTCGTCGGAGAGCATCACCAGATCGGCGTACTTGCCGGACACCAGGGACCCGCGATTCCCTTCCATGAAGTTCGCCCAGGCCCCCGTGATTGTGTACGCCTTGACGGCCGTTTCGGGATCGATGGTCTGCCCGGGCACCCAGCCTCCCTCCGGACGGCCGTCGAGCCCCCTGCGCGTAACGGCGGTGTAGATGCCGATCGGCGGCTCCATCTCCGCCACGTTCCAGTCGCTCCCGAACGCCAGCGTCGCTCCGGAGTCGCGCAGACTGCGGAAGGCCCAGGCATATCTCCAGCGCTGCGGCCCCACGGCGCGCGCCCACTCCGCCGAGAGATCCGGCGCACAGTGGCGCGGCTGCATGCAGGCGGTCACACCGAGACTGTGAAAGCGCGGCACGTCGGGCCCGCTCAGGCATTCGACGTGCACGATCTCGTGACGCGAATCGCGCGTCCCGTTCGCTTTCCGCGCTTGTTCGTAGGCATCGAGCGCCGTGCGGATCCCGCGATCGCCGATGGCGTGCGTGAAGATCTGGAATCCGAGCCGGTCCAGGCGGGCGACGACCCGCTCGAACTCCTCGGGCGGGTAGAGCGTGTCCCCGCGTGCCCCGGGACGGTCGGCGTACGGATCGATCATGGCCGCGGTGCGCGGCTCGATCACGTCGTCGATGTAGAGCTTGACCGCGGCGACGCGGAACCAGTCGCTCGCGTGTCGATCCCGAGCCTCGGAGAATCTCGCGATCTCGTCGTCACGCGTCCCCCGGCGATGGAACAACGCGACCTGAAGCCGCAGCGGGAGCCGGCCCTCCTGTTCGAGCCGTGCATACAGCGGCAAGGTCTCGAGGTAGGTCTGGGGCTCTACGATCGTCGTGATCCCCGCGCGAGCGGCCCTCCGCATCAGGTCCAGGACGCGCTCCTCCGCGCCTTCGGGCGAGTGCGAGGGCAGGTGCCTCCGCAGATCGACCTCCGCCTGCTCGGAGAGACCGGCGCTCCCGAATCCGATCAGGATCCCGGTCGGCTCGCCGGTCCTGGGATCGCGCTCGATGCCCTCGGCGAAGCTGACGGTCCGTGTGCCCTTCGTGATGCTGAACGCCGCCAGCGCCTCGCGGTTCAGCCAGACCGTGTGGTAGTCGTACGCCACGAGGAAGGCGGGGCGTCCCCGCGTCAGCCCGTCCAGATCCGCCGCCTTGGGGAGCCTGCCCTGCGGGAACGCGGAGTAGTTCCAGCCGTCCATCTCGATCCACGTCAGATCGGAGTGGCTGTCGGAGAACGCCCTGATCTGCGCCCGGATCTCCTCCGGCGACCGGCCCGTGATCCGACCGACGTTCGGATCGTTGCCGAGGCCGACGTGGAAGTGGCTGTCGATGAAGCCGGGCAGGAGCAGCCGCCCTCCGCCATCGACGACGCGCGTCTCCGCGCCGACGAACCGCTCCGCGTCGCCATCCTGGCCGACCCACAGGATTCGGTCGCCCTTCACCGCGATCGCGGAGGCGCGTGGCGCCGCCTCGTCCATGGTGTGGATGGTGGCGTTCCGCAAGATGAGATCGGCCGGGGTCGTCCGGCCGGAACGCGAGCAGCCGGACAGATCGAGCACGAGCGTCAGCCAGGCCCCCGCGGCACGACTCTTCATTGTTTCTCACCGCGACGAGGCCACGAGGGCCGTGGCCGCGAAGACCCGGATTCCTTAGTGTCAGTAACGGCGCATCAATAGATGTCGCCGCGCGACGAGCTGAGCGCGCCCGCTTCAGCGGTCAGGGTGTAGCTGATTCCGCCGTGGCCGGACCATGTGTCGACGTCGAAACTGTCGCCCGGGCCGATGCGGTAGACTGCGATGTTCCGGTACGTCAGTGGCGTCTTCGGCTGGCACACCTCGGGCGGGCCGGGCGTCCGCAGGAAATAGACGAACGGCGTCGGGTGGGTGGGAGTGGCCAGCACTTCGGCCGTCCCGTTCGCCGGATCGAGGTGAAGCGACGTCTCGCGATCGGCGGCGATGGCGCGCCCCTCCGTGGTCCAGCCGTCGTTCACGAGCCGGGCCAGGAAGGCGATCGTGCGTCCCATCCGGTCTCTCTCCTGCAGGTGCTGATCCGTGATGATGCCGCCCAGCTTCGGCAGATGGAGGAAATCGCGGACCAGAGTCAGGTCGCGGTGGAACGGGTTCGCCAGCCCTTCGGCCGAGGTCAGGCTGCTGGCGCTCAAGGCGCCGTAGACGAATTCGCTCATCACCGCCATCCCAGCGCTGGTGCCACCGATCGGCGCCGGCTTCGCGGCGACGTGGTGAATGGCGTCCTCCACCGGCGTCCCCTTCCAGAAGTCGACGTAGTACGACTGGTCCCCGCCCGCGATGAACAGCGCCTCGGCGTTGCGGATGGTGTCGATGACGAACGGATCGAACGAATTGTTGCGGTTCTTGAAGACGATCGTCGCGACCGAGTCGCAGTGGCACAGGTCGAAGATGTATGGGTTGTAGGCGTCGGTGCCGAAGGCGCGGATCACGACGAAGTCTCCGCCGCCGGACCGCTGGCCCATGCGCACGAAGTTTTCGTCGACGTCGGTGCCGCCGCCCTGCAGCACGAGCAGGCCGCTGGTCGGCGTGACCACGTCGGCAGGATTGCCCACGACGAAATAGTTCCAGCTCTGGGGAGCGGCGAAGCCGGGAAGGGACACGAGCAATGAAAGGCAGGCTACTCCGAAGGCGGTCCGGACGACCCTGAGCGTCATGGCAGGCTCCTTATGGGATTGTGCCCGTATGGTGCCACAAAGCGGGCGTCGCGCGCTACGGAGTTCCCCGAAGAGCGAAGGGACCCTCAGGCGCGATCGGGCCGCCCCCGAGAGGCGGACGGCGTCCTAGCCCTCGACTCTCACCGCGACAGGCGCCTGGAGCCGAAGCGCGAGCCGGGTGCCGGATGGGACGATGATCTCCTCGCCCTTCGTCCCGGCCGCGATCGCCGTGCCGGCCGCGCCGCCGACGACGGCGCCGAGGGCCGTCCCCTTCGCGTCGTGATCGCGGTCCAGGATGCGGCCCAGGATCGCTCCGCCGGCGGCCGCGCCGCCGATCGTGGCGGCGTCTCTCCTGGTTTCGCTTTTCCCTTCCCGGGAAAAGCCCGCCAGGATGGGCGTCTCGCCCGAGGGGAGCTCCACCGAGCTGAACTCCACACGCAGCCTGGCACGCCCGCCGATCGCCTTGAGTCCCCGGGCCTCGGCCACCGTGCCGCTTACCGTCGAGCCGGCGGGGATGACCACCTTGCCGTCCACCACGACATCCTGGTTCACCTGCGCCTTGACGGCGTCGCCCGGTGAGCTGGCGGCGCTCGACACCGTGTCGAGCAGCTTCAGATCCAGCCTGGTCCCTGCCGGGACCGTCTTCTCAGTCATCGGACGTGATCCACAGCCGTACGAAAGCGCGAGGACTGCCGCCAACGCCATGGTCAGCGTGATCTTGTGCATGCGGGGACCTCCTTTCGATGTGGATGAACCATGGTGCCACGAGAATGGCGGACAGGCAAGGTTGCCTGGAAGTTCGACCAACCCGGGGCCTGGATCAGGGGGTGGCTTCTGGCTCTCCGTGCCGGCGTTGCGGCTGGACCAGCCCTACGCGGCGAAGCAGGTCCGAAAAACGAGGGTCCGCGCGCAAGTTCGCAAATCGAGGGTCGACTCCAAGAAAGAGAATCCACTGAGAATGGTCCTGGTACGCGTTCTCCAGGAGGCGAAACGCCTCATCTCTTTCGCCCAAAGCAGCGTGGATGGTCGCGACCCAGTAATCTGACACGGGCTCCTTCTTTGATGTCTCTTGAACCTCACGAATGACTCTCCGGGCGTCTGCAGTCTTGCCCCAGAGCGCATAGACCTGACCCAGTGCCACGAGGGCATTGGTATGGGGAAATTCGCTCATCACCTTCTGCAATTCAGTATAGGCTTCCGAGTACATCTGCTTCTGCTCATACGCGAACGCCAGTGAACCACGGGCCTGCCAGAAACCGGGATCCATTTCAAGGACCTGCCGGTACTGCTCAATGGCTTTGTCCGGTTGTCCCATGTAGCGATAGATGTCGCCGACATAGACAGTGTTGATGAACCAGATCGGGTCCAGTTGCGCGGATTGCCTCGCCTCGATCAACGCCTCGTCGAGACGTCCCTGCATCGCCACGAATATGCCGAATGATTGATGCGCTCCAGCGAAGTTCGGGTCCAGCTCCAGGGCTCGTCGGAACTCCCTGTTGGCTTCCGAGAAGTTCCAGTCCTGCAGGTCAATCTCTGCCATGGCCTCATGAGCCGCGGGCGAGTTGTCATCGAGGTCGATCGCCTTCAAGGCCGCGGCCCTCGCCTTTGGCAGCCCCTCGTGGGCCGAAGCGAGGCCGTAGCCGCTCAAATGAAGATAGCCATTCGCCACCGCGGCGTACGGCAAGGGGTCTGTCGGGTCCTTGGCGATCGCCTGCTGGTAATAGTCGATCGCCTTCTCAAAGCCAGCCTTGTTACGCTTGTTCCAATAATACTGGCCTTGAAGAAACAAGCGGTAGGCCTCCGGGTCGACGTGCCGCTGGGCGGGTGGGGGAGTGTCCGGTGTCAGCCGTCCTTTGATTGCTTCGGTGATGGCCCGCGCCACATCGTCCTGCAGCGAGAGTACATCGCGCAGGTTTCGTTCATAGGTCTCGGCCCAGAGCTGACGCTCTGTACGCGCGTCGATCAATCGTGCGGTGATGCGTACGCGCTCGCCAGATTGAAGCACCGCGCCCGCGACCACGGCATCGACCTTCCACTCGCGGACCATCTGGGAGATGGGCTTGTCGAGGTTCTTGTCCGGCGCTGCCGAAGTTCGTGAAATGACCCGGAATGCACCGACCTTTCCCAAATCGGTGATCAAGGCCTCGGTCATGCCCTGGGCGAAGTACTCCTGGTTCGGATCACCGGAAAGATTCGCAAGGGGCAACACGGCCAGAGACTCGGGGGGCGAGAGGCCGGCGAACCCAGGCCAGCGCCCGTGCCGGCCTCCCACTATCCATGTCAGGAGAGCAATGGATAGGAGGACGAGCGCTCCGACCGGCCAGAGCAACCAGGGGTGCCATCGAGCTCTCCGGGTCGGTGTCGCCCGCAACGCAGCGGGAATGCTCAATCGCTGCAAATCGACGACCAATTCTTCGGCCGATTGGTAGCGCCGCTCTGGCTGCTTGTCGAGGGCCTTCAAGATGATGCTCTCGAGCTCCGGCGACACGTGACGATTGAGCTCGCGGGGCGGTTGAGGCATCTGATGCAGAATCGCATCGATCAACAGGGACGGAGTGTGCGCTTCCGCAAAGGGTCGGCGACCAGTCGCCATTTCGTAAAGTATGGTTCCCGCACTGTAAATGTCGCTCCGCGCATCGGCCTCGTTGCCGCTCAATTGCTCGGGCGCGGCATATGGGAGCGTGCCTCGAAATGCCGTGTCGTTGGTCAGAGTCTGGATTGTGGCGGCCTGACTCGTGGGGTGCAGCAGCCTGGCGATGCCGAAGTCGAGGATGGTCAGGGAACCGTCGGGCGAAACCTTCAGATGACCCCGCTCCTGTGAGCGGCCGCCAGTCCGTCGGCCAGTTGCACGCCGAGGGGAAGGAATTCCGGCTCCGGCAGCCGACCGAGTGCGAGCTTCTGGTCCAGAGTGATTCCAGGGATCAGCTCCATCACCAGGAAGTCCACGCCCTCCTGCGAATCAAAATCAAAGATGGTGGCGATGCGATGATGGCTCAGTCTGGAGAGAGTGAGGGCTTCCCTGTGAAACCGCTTGCGGGCAGCTTCATCGCTGATGGAACCCGTCGGAAGCGCTTTGAGAGCGACTTCGCGATCCAGGCGTCCATCATGGGCGCGATAGACCACACCCATTCCGCCTTCGCCGATCTGCTCGAGGATCTGATATCGCCCAAGCGCACGACCTACTAATTGGGATGGCGCGGCCATGTGTTCGGAATGGTAGGCGTGGTTCGGGGTGGAGTCAACGCGATAGGACCGCTCCTGCCGCGGATGCCGCAGAAACAGGTTGCCACCGGCCGATGTGGTCGTATACTTCGCGCAGCCATTTTCGACTCGGCCCGATGGGTTCATGCCGATTATGACGGGGACGGCCCTCCGGCGGACACCCGTTCTGACGCTGTCGCTGGCGCTGGTGCTGTGGCCGGCGCGAGCGTCCGCGACCGCGGCCCCCTCCGGGGCCGGAATCGTGCCCCTGGCGCCGTGCGTCGATACCGACGTCGATTTCGTCTGCGACAGCCAGGACAACTGCGCCGGACTCCCGAACCCCGACCAGATGGACAGCGATGGCGACGGCCTGGGGGACGCCTGCGACACGTGTTCCGATTCCGACGGAGACGGGGTGGGGGACACCTGCCTCGCCGCGAGCGACTGCGGCGTCGACAACTGCATCGCCGTTCCCAACGTCTCCCAGGCGGACACCGATGCCGACGGAGTGGGAGACGCCTGCGACCCGTGTCCGTTCGCTCCGCAAAACGACGCGGACCGCGACACGGTCTGCGAGGGGCTTGACAACTGTCCGGCGACGTACAACCCCGACCAGAGCGATGCGGATGGCGACGGACCGGGCGACGCGTGCGACAACTGTCCGGGGATCGCGAACCTCGGCCAGTCGGATGCGGACCGCGATCTCAGCGGCGACGCGTGCGACAACTGCCCGTCGTTGTGGAACGCGTCCCAGATCGAGTCCGATGGGGATGGGGTCGGGGACGCCTGCGACAACTGCGCCGGTGCGTGGAACCCGGATCAGAAGGACGGCAACGGCGACGGCGCGGGGGACGCCTGCCAGCCGCGGCTGGCCATCTCGGAGATCGTGCAGGATGGCGGCACCGATCTGGAGGTCAGGCTCCTGGCGGCCGATCCGCAGGACGAGCCTTTGAGCGGCACGATTGAAATACGCCCGGGCGGCGTCGCGTCGCTCACGCTGCAGGACGCGGGCTTCCCCGTGATGTGCGGCTTCGGCTACCACCCCGACGGCGTGCCCGGGGAGGGAATCGCCTATGTCTCCGGTTCGACGAGCAATCCGCTCCTGTTCGACCTGGATGCGTATGGGGGATGCGTCGACGGCCAGCACGATTTCGAGCTGGCGTTCGGGATGTGCGGCCATACCCTGACCGAGTTCACCGACCTGGTGGCTCTGAGCGGCCTGACGCTGCCGGCGCCGTTCTGCCTGCGCCGGCTGGGCCAGGAGGAGCCACGGTACGACCTCACCGTCCGGCGCGCGGAGCCGGGATTCATGGAGGCGGAGATCGCCTCGGGGAGTCCCGCCCTGCGACAATCGTTCGTCGCGGGATTGCCGTCCGTCATCGACATCTCGGCCCTCGTGCCGGACGCGGCCTACACTCTGGTGATCGAGGCGGCGGACGGATCCACGCCGCCGGTCCGGGATCAGATGATCTTCTGGCACCAGGCCGAGACGGCCCTGGTGTTCGCGCCCGCTCCGCAGGCGGTGATCGCGGCGCCGGCGGGCCTCGAATGCGAGGCCGCCCTTTCGGCCACCGCGATCCTGGATGCGACCTCCTCGGCGGCCCCGCCCGCGGCGTCCGGAGCCAACTCGATCGCGTCGTACGAGTGGTTCAGGAACTTTGGCGCTCCGGGCCAGGCGCTGCTCGGGACGCAGGCGATCCAGCCGGCCATCCTGCCGCTCGGCGCCAGCCGGATCACGCTGCGCGTCGTGGATCAGCAGGGGTCGGTCGACACGGCCGAAGCCACCGTGACCGTCAACGACACGGAGGCCCCGACGCTGAGCCTCGGCAGTGTTCCCTCGGTCCTCTGGCCTCCCAACCATCGGCTGGCCGCGGTGCGGCCGGCGTGGCAGGTGACCGACCGCTGCGACCCGGCTCCGAACGTGGTCCTGTCGGAGGCCGGGAGCAGCGAGCCGGCGGACGCGATCGGTGACGAGGACGGACGCACCAGCGTCGACGTCGCCGGCGCCGATTTGGGGACGCCGGACTTCGCGCTCCAATTCCGGGCGGAGCGTTCGCGCACCGGGCCCGGGCGCGCCTACCGTCTGCTCTACACGGCCTTCGACGCCTCGGGGAACGCCGCCACGGCGGCCGTCGTGACGACCGTCCCCCTGGACGACGGTCGCGGGCCCGAGCCTCTCCAGATTCGCCTGCTGACCGATCCCGCGCCCGGGGCCACGCGGCTGGACTGGGACGCCGTGCCGGGAGCGCTGGCGTACGACGTGATTGCCGGGGATACGGCCGCGCTTTCGGTGCAGGGGGACCGCGTCGACCTGGGAGGGGTCCGCGTCCTCGCGCGTGCTTGGACCGGCACGTCCTGGAGCGAGGATCCGGCGGCTCCCTTGCCGCTCGCCGGTCAGGCGTTCTTCTACCTGGTCCAGTATCACGATGTCTCGGGACGCAGCGGGTTCGGCAGCGAATCGGTGTTCTGGGAAAGGGAACCGGTGTCCTGCGTCGGAGGGTGCCCATGAAACGTACGGTTCTTCTGCTCGCGATGGCGCTTGGCGGAGTGATCGGGTCGGAGGCCGCGCCCACCCCGAGCGAGTGCGGGCCGCAGCTGGGGTGCTCCGACCCGCGCGGCTGCCCCAACCTGCGCGTCGATCCCCGGAGCCTCCTGAGCACCTTCATCCAGGTCTGGAATTTCTTGCCGACCGACTGCGCCGTGGTTGAAGGGGACGTCGTCGCGGGAACGCGGCGGTTGATCAGCTTCGAGAGCATCCTGCCGAATATCGGGCCGGGGGACCTCGCAGTCGGCAGGCCGATCGATCACCTGGGGTTGTTCGAGTATCAGTCCTGCCATGATCATTACCACCTGCGCGGCTACGCGGGCTACCGGCTCTGGACGCCGGCCGGCTACTCCGATTGGATCCAGCTGCGGGCGGCCAATCCCGACGTCTGTTCCAGCGACTTGCTGGCCGCGCACCCTCCCGTGGCGAGGGAGATGATCGCCGGGCGGAAGGAGGGGTTCTGCGTCGTCGACGTCGAGGAGGTCTGTCCGGCGGGACGGCCGTACCGCTATGTTGACTGCGACCTGAACCAGGGGATCTCGGTCGGATGGTCCGACATCTACAGCGCGTTCACCGAAGGACAGTGGATCGACGTCACCAGTACCGTCCCGGGCACGTACGTCCTGGAGATCGAAGTGAACCCGCTGCGCCTCGTCACCGAGACGAACTACCTGGACAACGTCGCCGCGAAGGTCGTCACCATCCCGGCCCCTTGACGACTCCAGCCCCAGGAAGTGGCGGGTTGGGCCGGATTGGCCGCCGCCGATGCTTCTGGGATGCAGCACCGACCTGACGTTTCGCTGGTCGGGTTGCGGCCTTGAGCGTACCGTCAAAGCGTACTTCCTCGCCGCACGCGCCGGGCGCACCTTTCACGGGCTGTGCGAATCCGGCTCGATTCTGGCTCGCCCGTTGTGCAGGGGGCCGGAGTGGCGGGTGACGAGTAGCGGATAGAGGCCGGCGGATCCCATCCGCCCGCGATACCCGGAGCGCCCCCCGTCACGTCAATCCTCCCCGGCATGCGAGCAGGGCCCAAGGCGATTGAAGGGGGGCCCCACCATGAGGACACCGAGCATTCTGCTGGCAGGGCTCGTCGCGGCGGCGCTGCTGCCGTGGACGAGCGATTGGGCGCAGGAAATCACCACCGGCACGATCACCGGAAAGGTGACCGACCCGGCGGGACACGGCATCCCCGGCGCGGTGGTCATCGCAACCTCCGCATCCGGAACGCGCACGGCCGACACCGATGCCGGCGGCAACTACATCCTTCCGTTCCTGCGGCCCGGAGCGTACAGCGTCAGGGTGGAGGCCCCGGGCGGCTTCACGACCGTCATCAGGAACGACGTCACTGTCGGCCTGAGCCAGCGGTCGCAGCTCAACTTCACGCTCGAGCCGGGAAAGACCGAGACGGTCACGGTCACCGGCGAGGCGCCCCTGGTCGACACCAAGTCCACGGGGGCCAGCACCAACATCCGCTACGACGAATTCGCCAACTCGGTCCCGCTCGGGCGCTCCTTCACCGACACGTACGCGGTCGCCCCCGGCGTGGTCAGCGGTCTCGGCACCGGCCAGGGGAACTACTCCATCGGCGGCGCGAGCGGCCTGGAGAACTCGTACCTGATCGACGGGGTCAACGTAACGAACACGGGGTACGGCGGGATCGGCGCCTACAACATCGTCTACGGATCGCTCGGCACGGGGGTCACCAGCGAGTTCCTGGACGAGGTGCAGATCAAGACCGCCGGCTTCGAGGCGGAGTACGGACGGGCGCTGGGCGGCATCATCAACACCATCGTCAAGTCGGGGACCAACGATTTCAAGGGGAGCGTCGCCTGGTATTCCACCCCGGGCGGGGCGCGATCCGACTACACCCGCGTCGATCTCGAGAGCGGCACCTCCAACCTCATCCACGAGGACGTCCAGGACTTCGCCTTCTCCGCCGGCGGCCCGATCCGCAAGGACAAGCTGTTCTACTTCGTCGCCCTCAACCCGGTCGTGACGACCCAGAGAAACCAGGCCAACTCGATCGTGAATCCCGGTTTCGCGGCGGCGCAGGCCGGCAATCCCAGGTTCACCGACGCGGCGCTCGGATTCAACGTCACCGATGCCCAGGCCTTCCCGTCGTCCATCCGGGAGCTGGAGAGGACGAGAACGGCCGACAATTACGCCCTCAAATTCTCCTGGCGGCCCGGCCCGAATCACATGATTGATCTGACCTTCTTCGGCGATCCGGCCACGGGGGATCGGGGCTTCCAGCGGGACACCGCCCCCCAGTTCACCGATTTCGCCACGGGAGGCGGGCAGAGCGAGATCGAGTACGGGTCGAACAACGGCACCTTGAAGTGGAACGGCGTCATCAGCCCGAAGTTCTTCGTGGAGGCCCAGATCGGCCGGCACGTCGGAAAATTCCGGGAGGACTCGGACAAGGACGAGATCCGCTACCGCGACCTGCGCAACAACCTGGAGTTCCGGCGGGGAGCGACGTCCTACAGCCTCGACGGGACCTCGGGCAACACGGCCCCCTTCCTCGCTCCGATCTCTCCCGTGGTGGACTTCCGGGGCGGCGTCGGCTTCATCAGCAACCAGGACGACAAGAGCACGCAGTATTTGATCAAGTTCACCCACATCGCGGGGAACCACGAGATCAAGTGGGGCGTGGAGTACGACGACATCGGCTACCTCGACACGGGCACCTACACGGGATCGTCCTTCAACGTGCAGCTGCCGGTCAGCGACGACGCGGGAGCTCCGGTGGATGCCTTCACCTGCTCCGGGAGCTCCGGGACCTGCTCTCCGGGGCCCGACGGGGTCCAGGACGTCGTCTTCGTCCCGACCCGGGGCGGCGCGCAGGTGGACGTGCGGAACGGAACGGGCGATCCGACGGTCGCCTTCGACAGCGCCAACCGGTTCCGGGTGACCAGGGCCCGGATGGGACCCGCGCTTCCACCCACCTCGGCCAGGGAGTACAACGCGTTCATCCAGGACACCTGGACGATCCAGCCGCGCGTCACCCTGAAGCTCGGCCTGCGCGCCACGCAGGAGACCGTGGGCGGCTCCGGGCGGTTCAGCCTGCCGTTTGCGACCAAGGTGGTCGATGTCGACGGCGTCCCGACGCGCATCTACCAGCCGGGCACTTCGAGCTACCTCCCCAACCGGTACAGCTTCACCGGCAACCTCGCCCCGCGCCTCGGCGTCGTCTGGGACGTCCAGGGGAACGGCAAAAGCAAGGCCTACTTGAACTATGGCCGCTACTTCGAGCGGGTCCCCAACGACCTGGCGGTGCGCGCCTTCAGCAACGAGGTGGGTGTCAGCCTGCAGGAGTTCAACGATAGCGCCCTGACCTCGGCCCGCGTCGCGGCGGGGGGGCTCCCTCCCGGCTCATGCGTCGACGGCTCCGGCGTGGCCAGCACCTGCGATCCGCTGGGGGCCACGTTCACGCAGGGGGTCGAGCCGACGACGGTGGTCGGGGGGGCGAAGCTGCCGTATGAGGACGAGATCTCGGGCGGCTACGCCTTCGAGCTGACGCCGACCTCCTCCCTCGAGGCGCGCCTGGTCTACAGGACGCAGGGGCGCGCGCTCGAGGACACGCAGGTCAACGCCATCGAGCAGATCCAGAATTTCTATTACGGGGTCTCCTACGGCTTCCCGTACGATCCGTTCGGGGGAGTGAACGGCCTGGACCAGGGGGGCGGGGTGGGCCGGAGCATGGCGTTCCCGGCGACCGTCTTCGGTCCGTACGTGCTGGCCAACCCGGGGACCAGCAAGGTGCCGCAGGGAGGGCTCTTCCCGTTCCCCAAGCCGGAGCGCACCTATGAGGCGCTGGAGGTGATCTACAACCGGCGCTTCTCGGAGAACTGGTCGCTCTACGCCAACTACCGGCTGTCCAAGCTCGAGGGAAACTACGAGGGGCTGTTCCGCAACGACAACGGCCAGAGCGATCCGAACATCACCTCGCTCTACGATTTCCCCAGCTCCCCGCTGCTGCAGAGCCAGTTCGCGTCGGGACCGCTGCCGTCCGACGCGCGGCACGTACTGCACGTCTATCCGAGTTATGTGTTCCCCTTCAAGCTGCGGGTCGGAGCGAACGTCACCTGGCAGACCGGCGTGCCGCGCACCTCGATGCTGGCCCACCCGATCTACCAGAATGCCGGGGAGATCCCGGGGAAGGACCCGGTGTACGGCTATTGGGCCGATCCCGGCACCGGCCCGATCATCCGGACGACCTCGTCGCTTTCGAGAGCCCTGACCGATCCGGACCTGCTGAGCAACATCTTCCTGTACAGCTACACCCCGGTGAGGCGCGGCAACCTGGGACGGACGCCGAGCGTCGCCTCCCTCGACCTGCATGCCGACTACCCGATGGACTTCGGGAAGAGCCAGCTCCGGATCATGTTCGACGTCTTCAACGTCACGGATTCGCGCAAGGCGATGATCTACGAGGACACCGTCGAGCTCACGGCCGGAGTGACCGATCCGGACTTCCTGAAACCGATCCAGTTCCAGGTGCCCCGGTCCTTCCGGCTCGCGGCCCGCTGGGAATTCTGACAGGTGGTCCTGGTCGTGGGCGGTCCGCGGGCCGCCTGCGGCCTTGACCTTCCACGGGGTCCCCTGTAGGCTCCCGCAGCCATGCGAGGTCCCGCAGCGAAAGCCCTCATCCTGGCGTCCCTGCCGGCCGTCCTGGCGGCCGGCCGCTCCGCCGCTCCGCCGCCGGCGACCAACCCGGTTCGGATCGAGCGGTCGGTGGTGCGACTGATCAACTATTCCCAGCGGGGAGACTGGTTCTCGCCGTGGGAGGTGACGCAGGTCAGTGAGCTCTCCGGCAGCGGCTTCGTCGTCGCGGGGGGGGCGATCATGACGAATGCGCATGTGGTCAGCGACTCCCGCCTGCTCCTGGTCTTCCTGGATCACGACCCGACCCCCTATCCGGCCACGGTGGCCCACATCGCCCACGACTGCGACCTGGCGCTCGTGCGGCCGCGCGAAGCCGGCCTGCTCAAGTCCGTCCCGGTACTGCCGATCGGCGGCCTGCCCTTTCCGGGCTCGATGGTCGAAACCTTCGGATACCCGACGGGCGGGACCCAGAAGTCGGTCACGCGCGGCATCGTGTCGCGCATCGACGACCAGGTCTACCAGCACTCGGGGATCGACAGCCACCTCACGGTGCAGACCGACGCGGCCATCAATCCCGGCAACAGCGGCGGCCCGGTCGTGCAGGACGGCCGCGTGGTCGGCGTGGCCTTTCAGGCGGTGGAGGATCTCGAGAACGTCGGCTACATGATCCCGACGGAAGTCGTCCAGCGGTTTCTGCGGGACATCGCGGACGGCCGCTACGACGGCTATCCCGATCTCGGGGTCCGGACCGCGGGCATGGAGAACCCGGCGGCGCGCCGGAAAGCGGAGATGGCGGATGGGGAGAGCGGCGTGAGGGTGGACGCCGTCGATCCGAAAGGCAGCAGCGACGGCCTGCTCCGGGAAGGGGACGTCATCCTCAAGGTCGACGGCCGGGCGGTGGCGAACGACGGCACGGTGGAAGACGGAGAACAGCGCATCCCCTTCGGCCTCCTGGCGGACAGGCGGCAGGCCGGAGAGCCGGTGATCCTGCGCGTTCTCAGCCGGGGCCAGCGTGCCGACGTCACGGTGCCTTTGACCCTCTATCCCCCGCACAGGACCCATGCCAACAGCTACGACGTGCTGCCGCGGTACTACGTGTACGCGGGGCTCGTCTTCGTGCCGCTCGAGAAGGAGACCCTCAAGACCTTCGGGGAGAAGTGGTACGAGCAGGGGGACAAGCTGCTCCTCCACGCCTTCTTCGAACAGCCGATCGAGGAGCCGGGATTGCTGCTGCGCGAGCGCGTGGTCCTGCTCCGCAGGCTCGATCATCCGGTGAACGGCGGCATGGCATGGTTCCGGAATGCGGTGGTCGAGCGCGTCAATGGCCGGGCCATCAACCGGCTGGAGGACCTGATCGCGGCGGTGGAGTCGAACCAGGGCGACTTCCACGTCATCGAGCTCGCGCATCACCGGCGGCTCTCGGTCCTCGACCGCAAGGCGGCGGACGAGGCCAACGCGGACATCCTGAGGCAGTACGGCATCGCGAAGGATCGCCGGCTGTGAGTCGCGGCGGCGCGCTCACCGTCCTGCTGCTCTCGATGGCGGCCCTTCCCCCGGCCGCCGCCGCACGGCGCGAGTCGTACGATCTGAACGTCGTCTCCCTGTCCGTGACCTACCAGTCCTGGAACGAGGACCGCCCGTGGGCCAAGACCCGCCCCGGTGTGCGCACCACGTCGGCCGTGGTGGTCGAGGGCCCGCGCCTCCTGACCACCGCGCAGATGGTGGAGGACGCCACCTTCATCCAGGCGGACAAGTTCGGCCGATCCTCGCGGGCCCACCCGCGGGTCTTCTTCGTGGACCGCGAGGTCGACCTGGCCCTGCTCGCCGTCGACGATCCGGCCTTCTTCGCCGATCTCAAGGCCGCGCCGCTGGCCGAGCACACGCCGACGGAAGGCACTCTGCGATCGGTCCGCTGGCGGGACCAGCAGCTGGAATCGGCGGCCTCCCGGGTGAAGGGGTTCCAGGTCGAAGAGTCGAGCCTGGGACACGTCGAGCATCCCTTCCTGACGGTGCAGACCGATCTCAACGCGGGCGGCTGGGCCGAGCCGGTCTTCTCCGACGGGCGCCTGGTCGGCATCACGGTGTCGCAGAATGAACAGCGGGGCCGGGTGATCCCGATCGAGATCGTGGCCCGTTTCCTCGAGAAGGCCTCGCATCCCGGGACGTACCGGCCCTTCCCCGTGTTCGGCACGCTGTGGCAGATCAACACCGATCCCGCCGTCGCCGCCTGGCTGGGTCAGAGCGGCGAGCCGCGCGGCATCGTGATCCGGCAGGTGCCGTGGGGCAGCTCGGGCTGCGGGGTCCTCAAGCCGTGGGACATCCTGCTGTCGATCGACGGGCGGCCGATCGACTCCGAAGGCTACTTCGCCCACCCCCGCTTCGGCCAGCTCCGGTTCCCGGCAATCTTCGTGGTCGATCGCGTCCCGGGGGACGTCGTCGCGATCCAGGTCCTGCGCGGCCGGCGGGTCATCGACCTGAGCATGCCCCTGCGCGCCTACCCGGCGGCTCAGGCTCTGATCCCGTCGCAGAGCGGCCCCGAGCCCCCGCCCTACCTGGTCGCCGGCGGCCTGGTGTTCCGGGAGCTGACCGCGGATTACCTGCGAACGTGGGGGAATGAATGGCCCTCCGACGCCCCCCTCCGGCTCATCGGTCTCTACAACATCGAGCGCTTCGCCCAGGCGCCGGAACGTCGGCGGATCATCCTGCTGAAATCCGTGCTGCCGTCGTCGTACACCATCGGCTACTACGGACTCGAGGACCTTCCTGTCGAGGCGGTCAATGGCCAGGCCGTCGACTCGCTCGAGGACGTGGTCGAGGCGCTGCGACACCCGGCGGGCGGGCTGCACACGATCGTCCTGGCGCCGAACGGCTACCGCCGGGAAATCGTCCTCGGTGCGGAGGGGATGGAGGCGGCCACGGCGCAGATCGTGGAGGAGTTTCACGTCCCGGAGGCGGTGCGGCTCTCCGCCTCCCTGCCATCCGACCCCGGCCCTCCCTGCCCCGGGGACAACTGACCATAGTGGTGCGAAGCTTGTAGGTCTTCTGGTGGTCCGCGGAGCGGACCGATCGAATCTCACTGGCTACGTTGGGAGCAAAAGTGGCGACGTCCGCGTCGGGCTTGAGGTGTCAGTTGGCGTGGATGAGTCGGTGACGGGTGTTGGAGGGGAGCACGGGGGTGAGCCAGTCTCGTCGGTAGAGGTCGCGCCATGCCCTGGGGAGGGTCTCCCGGGCCGGGAACAGGCGCCGGGCCAGGG
>DASYUH010000113.1 GCA_036001465.1 Candidatus Polarisedimenticolia bacterium | reverse complement strand
CGCTCACGGGTTGAGCATCACCTTGACCACCGGCTCCTTGCGCGTGGACAGCAGGTCGAACGCCTTCTCGAAATCCCGCAGGGCGAAACGGTGCGTGACGAGCGGCTTCACCTCGAGGCGGCCCGTCTCGATGAGCCGCAGGGCTTCCGTGAAGTCGTCGGTCGTATACGCGAACACGCCGTCGACGCGCAGGTCCTTCAGCGCGAACACGTCCGCCTCCATGAACAAGCGCCGGCCTCCGCCCGTGATGCCCATCAGGACGACCGTGCCCCCCCGGCGCGCCATCTCGAGCGAGAGGGGAAGCGCGCTTTCGCTCCCCGCCGCCTCCAGCACGACGTCGGCGCCCGCGCCCCCGGTCAGGGCGCGCACGCGGCTCACCGGGTCGTCGCTCACGGTCAGGTATTCGGTGGCGCCCATCTGGCGCGCCACGGCCTCGCTGACGCGGTCCACGCCCACCACGATCACGTGTCGCGGCTGCCCCCGCTTCGCCCAGCCGGCCGCCAGCAGTCCGATGGTGCCCGGTCCGACGACGACGACGGTGTCGCCCGGTTTCACGTTCGCGCGCCGGCATCCGTGCACGACGCACGCGAACGGCTCTGTGAGCGCGGCCGATTCGAAGGGCAGGGTGTCGGAGAAGGCATGGGCCAGATCCGACCGCACCACGGCGTACTCGGCGAAGCCGCCGGGCAGCGTGAACCCGTACTCGTTGTACGAGGCGCAGAGGTTCGTCTCGCCGCGCTTGCACCAGGCGCAGGCGCGGCAGAAGTTGTGGCCCTCGACGGCCACGCGCTGTCCGGGGCCGAGCCCCTTGACGCCCGGGCCCGCCTCTTCCACCGTCCCGCACCATTCGTGTCCAGGGATCACCGGGTACTTGACGTACGCCTGGGGGCGCGTGCCCTTCCAGACCTCCACGTCGCTCATGCACACGCCGGCCGCGGCCACCTTGACGAGCACCTGGCCTTCGCCGGGCCTCGGCTTGCTCTCGTCCCTGAAGAACGCCCGGTGGGGCGTACGAATGACCACTGCTTTCACGCGCCCCCCTGGTGGGAGGCGAGGGTAAGTCGCGCCCTGGGGGGTGTCAAGATAACATCCCGCGCCATGCTCAGGACCCTTTTCGCGGTCTCGGCGCTCGCGCTCGCGGTTGCCTCCGCCCGCCCCCCCGAACCGCCGGACCGGTACTCGGCGTTCCTGTTCGGCGTCGACTACTACCCGGAGCACTGGCCCGAGAGCTACTGGGAGGACGACGCGCGGCGCATGCGCGACGCGGGGGTGACCACGGTGCGGATGGCCGAGTTCGCCTGGTACCTGATGGAGCCCCAGGAGGGCACCTACGACTTCGGCCTGTTCGACCGCGCGATCGCGGTAATGGCGCGCCACGGCATCAAGACGATCCTGGGCACGCCCACCGCGGCGCCCCCGAAGTGGCTGACGAACACGTATCCGGAGACGCTGGCCGTCTACAGCAACGGCCGGCCGGTGGACGACCAGACCCGCCGGCACTACTGCTACAACAGCCCGATCTACCGGCAGCTCTCGAAGAAGATCGTCGAGGCCATGGCCGGGCACTTCAAGGACAACCTCCACGTGATCGGCTGGCAGACCGACAACGAGTTCAACTGCCACCTCAGCGAGTGCTACAGCGAGAGCTGCCGGCGCGCCTTCCGCACCTGGGCGAAGGGCCGGTACGGCGACCTTCCGTCGCTGAACCGCCGCTGGGGCACGGGCGTCTGGAGCCAGTGGTACACCGACTGGGAGCAGCTCGACCTGCCGTTCCCGGCCCCCGCCCAGCACAGCCCGGGGCTGATGCTCGACTACAAGCGCTTCCTGTCGGACTCGGTCGTTTCCTACCAGAAGGACCAGATCGACATCCTGCGCCGCGTCCGGCCGCGCGACTTCATCACCCACAACCAGTTCTTCAAGAACATCGACTACTACGACCTGACGCGCGAGCTGGACATCTTCTCGGTGGACACCTACCCGAGCTTCGTCGAGGTACCGCAATACCCGATCGGCGCCGGCCACACCCTGGCCCGCAACTTCAACGGCCGCTTCATGGTCATGGAGATGCAGACGGGCTCGGGCGGGCAGGACTACCTGCTCACCGGCGCCCGTCCCGGCCAGCAGAGCCTGTGGGCCTTCCAGGCGATCGCGCACGGCGCCGAAGGGCTGGTCCATTTCCGCTGGCGCACGGCCCGCCGCGGCGCGGAAGAGTACTGGGACGGCGTCATCGACCACGACAACCGCGGGCGCTGGAAGTACGACGAGTTCAAGAAGGAGGGGCGGCAGCTCGCGCGCCTCGGACCCGAGATCCTCGGTTCGAAGCTCGTCTCCGAGGTCGCGGCCATCAAGGACTACGACGGCGAATGGGTCTACGACTACCAGTACCTCACGCGCGAGGTGAGCGTCGGGTCGGCCTTCACCCACCTGTTCCAGGCCGCCTCCGAGCTCAAGCACAACATCGACTTCATCTCGCCGCAGGCGGACTTCGGCCGGTACAAGGTGCTGTTCGGGCCGTACCTCGTGCTGATGGACCCGGACCTGGCGGGGAGGATCCGCCGCTTCGTCGAGGAGGGCGGCGTGTTCATCGCCTCCGCCCACGTCGCGGCCAAGGACCGCGACAACGGCATGACCGAGAAGACGCCGCCGCTCTGGCTCGACGACGTCTTCGGCGCGCGCCGGACCGAATACTTCGTCTACCAGCCGCCCTCGGGCGACAAGAACGCGCTTCGCTTCGACGCGCGCACGGCCGTGCCCGTCCACGTCATGACGGAGAAGCTCGAGCCCACGACCGCGCGCGTGATTGCCACCTGGGACCGCGACTATCAGAAGGGCGCGCCCGCCGTCACGGAGAACCGTGTCGGCCGCGGGAAGGCGATCTACTACGGCTCGTTCTTCAACCTGGACGCGGCCCGCTACCTCCTCGCGCGGTACGCCGGTGAGCAGAAGGTGCAGCCGATCATCACGGGCGTGCCCGCAGCGGTGGAGGTCACGCGCCGGACGAAGGGTGACGTGGACCATTTCTTCATCCTCAACCACGCCGCGGACCCCGTGACGGTCTCGCCGGGAGCCGGTTACGAGGATGCGCTCGAGGGCGGGGCCGCGGC
>DASYUH010000112.1 GCA_036001465.1 Candidatus Polarisedimenticolia bacterium | reverse complement strand
CGGACGCGCGGGACGCCCGGGGTGAATCCGGCGTGCAGGCGCGCGGCCTCGGGGAAGGGACCGACCGCGACGTCCCGGATCAGGATCGTGTCGGGACGGACCTCTTCGGCGGGCGCGTCCGCGGGCTCGCCGGCCGACCTGGACGTCAGCGCGCGGCTGCGGATCTTGTCGCGGAAGGGGCGGAGCAGCTCGTCGGGCACTCTCACCTCGGCGGCGTCCCGATCAGCGCTTGGGCGCCATGTTGTCCAGGTCCAGGGTCCCGTGCAGGACGACCCGGTACTCGCCGGTCTCGCGGTCGAGCATCTCGACCTGCGCCGCGGCGCTGACGGAATGGACGATCAGGTCGCCGACCTTCGCCCCGAGGGTCGCGGGCGAGGTGGGCGAGGACTCGAGGCTGGGAAGATCCTGCAACCGGAAGCGCGGCATGACGCGGTCTCCCTGATGGCGTGTGGTGCGTTCAGATCCTGTCGAACGGTGTCTTCTCGAGATCGAGCGTCCCCAGGAGGACCAGGCGGTACTCGCCGGTCTGCGGGTTGACCGAGTCGATCTGCACCCGCGCCGACGTCGAGCTGATCAGCATCTCGCCCAGCTTGGTCCGCAGGGCGCCGGCCGACGTGGGGGCCTTCTCGAGAAGGGTGAAATCGTCGAGCTGGAACCGGATCATTCGCGTGCCCTCCTCTCGGGCGCCGCGCCCGGGCCGAAGTGGCACGGCACAACGCGGCGGTAGTGCTGCTGCGCGATCTCGAGCGGGATCCGGGCCAGGTCCCTCTCGAGACCCTTTTCGATCTCGTCCACCAGGTTGTTCAGGATGGTCGCGCCGGTTGCGCCGGTGCGTTGCGGGGCAAAGCCTTCGATGACCGGGGTGATCCCGCCTTCGTGGCCGGGGGACAGAAGCTCGGACATCTCGAGATGGGACACGGCCCCCGCCGGCGCTGCCGCGGCCGGCGTCGCGACGCGCGGATTGACAGGCGACGCGGCGGGAGGCGCCACGGGTGGGGCGATGCGCATCCCGCCCGGGTCCGCTGGAATGGCGGGCTGCTTCGCCTGGGCGCTTCGGAAGTGGGGTAGCGGCGGCAGAGGAATGCGCTTCCGCTCGCCGGCGACATCGCCTGCGGGCGGTGGCGAAGGGTGACGTGGCTGGCGACTAGTGGCCATCGTGCTTTCTCCTGCGCGGCGTGGCGGCCGGGGGCTGCGATTCAGGCTTGCGGCTGCTGGGGGGAGGTGTCGGATCGGCAGGGCGTCCAAAGGTCCAGAACGACCCGGAGATCGTGGATGGGCGCGCCGGCGGCACGACCGGGGCAGCTTGGGGGGGCCGGGGCCGCTCGGGCTCCGCGCCGTCGGCCGCCTCCCGTCCCGCCGGTGTTTTCCCATCATCTTCCGCGGGATCCAGGATCGTATCGGAGACCGTGAACGCGACCCGCCCGTCGGGTTGATGCGAGCTCAGCCCCATCCAGGAGACGAGCGCCACGTCGTCCACGAACGGATCCCCTTCATCGAGATAGCTTCCGCGTGCGGTCGACGCTGCCGACGAAGGGGACGCGACCGACGAAGCGGGCGCAGCCGGCGAGGCAGGCTCTGCCGGCGGCGGCACCGCAGGAGTTGGCACGGCCGGAGTCGGCGGTGTGATGGGCTCGACCGCGACACGCGGCTCGCTGCGCTTGCGGGAGCCGGGCCTGGCGGGCCGGCGCTCCAGCTTGACGGTGGGGGACTCGGACGGGGTGGCGGGCTCCATCAGCATCGCCGATTCATCCCGCTCCACGGGTTTCGACCGCGCTGCGGAGTCCGGCCGAACGCCCGGTTCCGTTCGCGCCGCCGATCGTGGCTGGGGGGAAGGCTCCATCGGCGCCGCGGGTTGCGGCTGGGGGGCGGGAGCGGGCGCCGTCCGTGCCGCGGATCCCGGTTGAGCCGCGGGCTCCTTGCGCGCTGCAGTCGCCGGTCCGGGGGCCTCCTCGACGACGATGGCGACGCGCCGCGCGATGGCGATGGGGATGCCCGCTTCGGCCGCGAGCCGGTCGGCGCCGGCCCGGGCCATGGCCGCGGGGGCGTCGAACCCGGCGCCCGCCAGGCGGTCCATCACGTCGCGGCCGAACAACTGGACGAGGAGAGTCATCACCTGCCGATCGCGGGTCTCGCGTCCGCTCATGAGTCGCGCGCCTCCGTCTGTGTCCCAGGCATCAGCATTCGGACACCACCTCCTGCGCCAGGGCCATGTAGTCCTTGCAGCCGCGGGCGTGCGGGTCGTAGTCCACGATCGGCACGCCGAAGCTCGAGGCCTCCTTCAGCTTCACGTTGGCGTGGATGACGGTGCCATAGAGCGCCTCGCCGAAGTAGCCGTTCAGGTCCTTGAGGATCTCCTTGCCGAACGTCGTTCTCTGATCGTGAAGCGTCGCGAGCGCGCGGACCTTCCGCGCCCGCCCGTTGCCGCCGGACGAGCCTTCGATGAACTGCAGGAGCTGGCTGACGCCGTACAGGGCGAAGAAACCGGTGTCGACGGTGATGATCGTCTCGTGCGCGGCGCGCACGGCATTGGCGGTGAGCAGGCCGCCGGTCGGCGGGCAGTCGACCAGGACGAAGTCGTACAGGTCGTCCACCGAGGCCAGCGCCCGATCGAGCGTCTCCTCGCCGTGCGGCAGGAGGTGCAGGCGCTGCTCCGCCAGCATCAGGCGGGGGTTCGAGGGGGCCAGGTCGAGGTTCTCCGACACGCGGCGGACCACGTCCTTGAAGCTGCCGGTCCCCAGGAGGGCGTCGTAGACCGTGGCGCCGTCGAGATCGGGCCGGCCGCGGCTCAGCCCGAGCGAGGCATGGGCCTGCGGATCGAGATCGACGACGAGGGTCCGCCGGCCGAGGCGCGCCAGGCAGGCGCCCAGGTTGATGGCGGTCGTCGTCTTGCCGCAGCCCCCCTTCTGGTTGGCGATGGCGATCACGCGCATTCGGGGCCTCGCTCCGGAGGGACCGCCGGTCGTGACGTCGCGCGCGGGGCGACCGCGCCGTCCGCGCCGGCGAGCGTGCCCGCGCGATCCGGGCCGGCGAGCGTGCCGGCGCCCGCGGACGTGACGCCGCGCTTCCGGTCGATCTCGATCAGGAGCTTCCGGCCGACGCCCCGGAAGCAGGCCGAGGCCGGCGCAGCCGGCTGGTTCAGGACGATCGGAATGCGGCAGGCGACCGAGGCCCCCACGCGCGCATCGTTCAGGACGTGCCCCAGGTAGAACAGCGGCCGCCGCAGGAAGCGCTGGCTGACCCGATCGATCTTGCCGAAGACCTCGAGCCCCTCGACCGCGCTCTTGGCCCGGTTCACGACGACGAAGATGCGCGCCGACGGATTGTTGTGCGCCACGTTCTTGATGACGGCATAGCCGTCCGTCATGGCCGTGAGGTCGGGAGTGGTGACCACGACGATCTCCCCTAGCGCGTAGAGAAACGAGGTCGTCGCGCGGCCGATGCCGGCGCCGGTGTCGACCAGCACGACCTCGGCGCGATCCCCCTCGGCGTCCATGGCGGCGACCAGCCGGGCCAGGCGTGCGGGGTGCAGGTCGGCCATGTCGGGCCGCCCCGAGCCGCCGGCGGCCAGGCGCACGCCCAGAGGCCCCGTCTCGGCGACCTCGTCGAGCGTCGCGCCCGACTCGATCACCTCCATGACCGTGCGCTGCGGCTGCACCCCCAGAAGCAGGTGCAGGTTCGCCAGCCCCATGTCGGCGTCGACCGCCACGACCCTGAGCCCCGACGCGGCGAGATGCACGGCGAGATTGCTGGTGAGGACCGACTTCCCCGTGCCCCCTTTGCCGCTCGTGACGCAGAGGATGACGGGACGCCGTCCCGCCGCCGGGCCGCCGACTCCGTAGTCCTGAACGAGCGTGAGCTCCGGCTTCGCAAAGCGCGAGGACACGAAGGGTGCGGCGCCCAGATCGCCCAGCCCCCGTCCAAGGCGACGACGCGTCAACGATGCTCCTTCAGGAAGACCTCCCGTCGCGCTCCCGGCGCTGCTTGTCGAAGCGGGCGAACTCCTGCATCTCCTCGGCCGTCAGGGTCTCGAAGATGGCCTCCGGGGCCTCGGGCAGCGGCACGGGCTCGTCGGAATCCGGGAGGGGATCGCCCGGCAGCTCCCAGGGGAAACGATCGTCCGGAGAGGCCGGCCAGATCGGCTCCCCCGCATCCAGCTCCATCGCGGGCTGGATAGGCACCGTCTTTTCGTCGGAGCCCTCCGGCGGGAGGACCTCATCGGGCCAGAAGGGCGTGGCGTCGGTGGCGGGGGCTTCCCGCCCGTTGGGCTTCGTCTGAGCGCGCGGGGCCGGCGCGGCCTGAGCCTCGGATTGGATGTCTGCCGGGGGACTCATGTGCGGGGCGGGCGCGGCGTGCGTCGCCGTCGCAGGGTTCGCCGACCGCCGGGCGTGAGCGTGCGGCGCCGCGTCGGCGTCCAGGCCCAGGATGGACGCCGCGGGCTCGATGGCGATGCGCATGCCGTCCTCGAAGGCGACCGGACGGGCCAGGTGGAGCGTGACCTCGATCGGGATCAACGCCAGGCGCCGCAGAAGCGCGTGCGGGAGCGCGGGCGCCAGAAGCAGGAAGCGGATGGGGCGTTCGATGGCCACGCCGTGGCCGGCGTACAGCCGGCCCAGCAGGTCGCGCTGGTCGGTCGACCAGGCCTTCAAATCGAGGATTCGCGCGATGGCGCGATCGATGTCGGGCGGCGTGATGGAGATAATCACCAGGCTGCCGGCCCGATCGACGGCGATCGCGTCGATGGGCCCGGCTTCGCCGGCCTGGACGTCATGGTCGAGGAGACGCAGCCCTTCTTCGAGCAGCGAGGGGTCGGTGCGAACTCGTGCCCGGATCGAGTCGGAAACCCCGATCGGCCCGGTGGCGATGCGCGACGACAACGATCGACTCGTGGCGCCTGGGGCGCCCAGGAAGGCGGCCCGGTGACGACCGGGCCGGAACCATGCGCGGCCTCCACCTGAAGGGTCCCACCGCGCACTATCCGCTTGACCGTCAACAGCTTCGGTCGGGTCTCATCGTACGCGAGCCGATTCGCCCAAGTCAAGCATTCGTGGCGCGACATCCCCCGTGGTGCGGCCATCCCCGGGGTCCCGGGCAAAGTCACCGGGCCCACCGGGGAGGGGCGTACAGGGAATTCTCCGCGAGGGGTGGCTAGAACATTGACTTCCGGCCGCATCCGGGCGCAAGATCTGGCATCGGGTCCGCTGCTTCTTTCCAACGCTTCCGGACGGCCAACTGAATGCCTCGACTCCCGGCTCCCGCACCCACGATGCTCGACCCGGGGGCAAGCCTGTTCTTCGAACAGAACCCCTGCCCGATGTGGGTCTTCGACGAGGAGAGCCTCGCGTTCCTGGCGGTGAACGCCGCGGCGGTCGAGCTGTACGGCTACTCACGCGACGAGTTCCTGTCGATGACCATCCTGGACATCCGTCCGCAGGAGGACGTCCCGAAGGTGATTGCGGCCATGCGCCGCCGTCCGCTCCAGGCGTACGAAGGGACCTGGCGCCACATCAAGAAGGACGGCGGCCATCTCGAAATCGAGTTCGCCGCGAGCCGCATCGACTGGCTCGGCAGGCCGGCGCGCCTTGTCATCGTGCGGGACGTCACGCAGAGAGCGCAGGCCGAGAGGGCGCTGCGCGAGAGCGAGAAACGCTTCGAACTGGTCGCCCGAGCCACCAGCGACATCATCTACGACTGGGACCTGCCGACCGGGTCGGTGTGGTGGAACGAGGGCGTGAAGCGAGGGTTCGGATACGACCTCGAGTCGAGCACCATCGACGTGTCCTGGTGGGAGGAGCGCGTCCATCCCGAGGACTGGGACCGTGTCGAAACGAGCATGAAGCAGGCGTTCGAGCAGGGCCGGGAGTTCATGATCCTGGATTATCGGTTCAGGCTCAGGGACGGCACGTACGCCCACGTCAACGACCGCGCCTGCATCGTGCGGGACGATGGGGGGCGCGTCGTCCGCGTGATCGGCGCCATGCGGAACACCACCGAGCGCCACAAGGCCGAGGAGGCGCTGCGCCAGAGCGAGGAACGCATGCGCCAGATGGCGGACGCGATCCAGGACGTCTTCTATCTGAGCGACGCCAAGACGAACGAAATCATCTATATCAACCCGGCGTTCGACAAGATCTGGGGCATCAACCGGGGCGAGATCCAGAAGCGCCCGCGCGGGTGGATCGACGTCGTCCACCCGGACGACAAGGAGCGGGTGCTCAAGGCGCTGCGCCAGTGGAAGCCCCAGGGATCGAGCCCCGAGTGGGACCACGAGTTCCGCATCGTCAGGCCGGACGGCTCCGTCCGCTGGGTCTGGGTGCGGTCCTTCCCGATCCGCGACGCATCGGGCGCCATCGTGCGCTTCGCCGGTGTCGAGCGCGACGTCACCGATCGCAAGCGCACCGAGGATGCGGTGCAATCGCTCCTGTCGATCACCTGGGAGCTGAGCTCGACGCTCGACGTCCGGGCCCTGATGGAGTCGCTCGTCCGGGAGACGCTGAAGCTCGTGGACGCCGAGGGGGGGTTCGCCGGACTCAAGACCCCGCGCGGCATGGAGTGCGAGAAGTACTGCACCGGCACCGAGGTGGTCGACTTCGTCCACTGCTTCGCCCCCGGGTCCGGCCTGCCGGGATGGGCCGTCGGCCACAAGGCCCCCTGCATCAGCAACGATGCCGGCCAGGACCCGCTCTTCGACCGCGAGCTGAAGGCGAGGTTCAAAGTGCGCTCCGCCATCTGCGCGCCGCTTCTCGATCCCCGCGGGGAGGCCCTCGGATTCATCGAGATCCACAACAAGAAGGACGGCTCCGGGTTCGACAAGGCCGACTGGGTCAAGGTGACCGCCGTCGCGCACGCCGCCTCGGTCGCGGTGCAGAACGCCATCGCGTATCAGAAGCTGCAGGAGACCACCGAGGCGCTGCGCCTCGCCGGCCTCAAGTACCGGGGCATCTTCGAGAACGCCATCGAAGGGATCGCGCAGTGCTCCATCACAGGGAAGGTCCTGACCGCGAATCCGGCGCTGGCGCGCATGCTGGGGTACGAGTCCCCCGAAGCGCTGATCGCCGGCGTCAAGGACATCGGCAGGGACCTGTACGTCGAGCCGGAGGTGCGCTCCGTGGTGCTGCGCGCCCTGGACAAGTCGAACGAGATTCAGGGCCTCGAGGTGCAGGTCTGGCGCAAGGACCGCACGCCGATCTGGGTGCTGATGAACGTGCGCGCCGTCCGCGACGCGTCCGGGGCGATCCTGCACCTCGACAGCATCGTGCAGGACGTCACCCAGCGCAAACGCACCGAAGAGGCCCTGCGCGACGTCTCCGGGCGCCTCCTGCAGTCCCAGAACGAAGAGCGCCGCCGCATCGCCCGGGAGCTGCACGACAGCACCGCCCAGAACCTGGCCGCCCTGGGGATGAACATCAGCCTCATCCGCAAGGCCGGCGCCACGCTGGACGCGAAGGCCAGGGACCGCCTCAAGGACAGCGAGGCCCTGGCCCAGCAGGCCTGCCGCGAGATAAGGACCCTGTCCTACCTGCTTCACCCCCCCGAGCTGGAGGACGGCGACCTGTGGTCGGCCGTCCGCTGGTACGCCGAGGGGTTCTCCAACCGCAGCGGCATCCGCGTCGACCTGACGATCCCCAAGGCCTCCCAGGCCGGCCGCCTGCCCGAGCAGATCGAGACCACCCTGTTCCGCATCGTCCAGGAGAGCCTGGCCAACATCCACCGCCACTCCGGCAGCCCCCGCGCCCGCATCCGCTTCGCCCGCGGCCGGTCCGCCGTCACCATGGTCGTCCGCGACCAGGGGCGCGGCCTGCGCCCCCGCAAGGGGCACCCCGCCATGAGCCCGGCGCTGATGGGCGTCGGCATCGCCGGCATGCGCGAGCGCGTGCAGCAGCTCGGGGGGCGGCTGGAGATCGACTCGAGCGCCCGCGGCACGGCGGTCAAGGTCACGCTGCCACTGCCGAGGGGGCATTGAGCGCTCAGTGATCGGACCTCGGCGCTGCGCGCCCGAACTGGATCGGGATGGCGTAATGGCGCATGCGCCGGTAGAGCTTGGGACGTGACCACCCGATGTAGCGCGCCGCGTGCGTTTTGTCTCCCTCGAAATTGTGCAGGGCTTTCTCGATCATGAGCTGCTCGCCACCTTTGCCGGCGCCCGAGTAATCGCGGGCTTCCTCAGTGATCATCAGGTGGCGGATGCGATCGGGCAGCTCCTCCGAATCAATCCGCTCGGACTCGCTCAATGCGACCGCGCGCTGCACGACATTCTCGAGCTCGCGGATGTTGCCTGGCCATTCGTATCCGCCGAGAAGCTCGAGAGCGCCGGTGGAGAATTCCCTGCGTGAAAAGCCGGACTCGGCGGAAATACGGTCCAGAAAGTGGCTGACGAGCGCCGGTATGTCGGCCTTGCGATCTCGCAGAGGCGGCAGATCGATGGTGATGACGTTGATGCGGTAGAGCAGGTCCACTCGAAACGCACCTTCCTTGATCAGTCCACTCAATCCGCGGTTCGTGGCCGAAATGACTCGCACATCCACTCGGATGGTCTCCTTCCCTCCCACGGGGCGAAACTCGCGCTCTTGGAGCGCGCGTAGCAGCTTGCTCTGCATGCGGATGCTCATGTCGCCGATCTCGTCCAGAAACAGCGTGCCGCCATGTGCGAGCTCGAGAATTCCCTTGCGGTCACGATCCGCGCCCGTGAATGCGCCGCGGACGTGGCCGAAAAGCTCCGATTCCAGGAGGCTTTCCGAAAGAGCCGAGCAGTTCTCAGAGAAGAACCGGCGCTCCTGGCGGCCCGATTTCTGGTGGATGGCCCTGGCGACCAGCTCCTTGCCGGTACCGCTTTCTCCCTGAATCAGCACCGGAAGCGAGCACGCTGCGGCCTTGGCGATGAGGTGATGAACGCGTCGCATGCTCTCCGTTAATCCGATGATGCCGTCGGAATTGGATCCGTCGGCACTGGATCCGGGCTCCGGGCCAACCACAAGTGCCTGTGCCGAAATAGGGCCATGATCCGAAGGGTTCCCGTATCCGCGAGTCTGACTGTCTCGAGTGGGAAGAGTGATTCCCGGCTCCAATCCGCCTCGCGGCCGAAGGCCTGCGGACAGCCTGGCGACATCCCGTTCATGCGACAGGGACAGCCCATAAAGAGCCTTCTTGCTCAGCGAGACGATGATTCGTTTGGTCGCCTCCTCGAGCATTTGAAGATCGGAAAGGGCCATGAGGTTCTGTACGGACTCGTGCTTCTCGCTGAGCGTCCTCGCCTGTCCGCCCAGCCTCTTGAGGTCGTTCAGCCAGGCTTCAAGGTCCAGTCGCTTGCGTGTGTCAAGTGGCATTCCGACGATTCTCCTTCCCCTCTCCGAGGGTCGCGCTTTCAGAAGCAATCGCGATACCAGGGAGTCGACCTGGCGCCGATGACAGACTGGAAGCAGGGCAGGGCCTTCATTTGCCTTGGGATGGAGTGCGCGAGGTGGGAAGTGACAACCAGTGTCAGTGCGCGGCCTGTACGGGTTCCGTCCTATTGTGAAAAACGGGCGCTAGGAGTGTCACACAGTATCACACCGTCCGCCCGTAATCGGCGGGGATGCCGAAGCCTTTCATTTTCCGGTACAGCTTCTGACGGTTCCAGCCGATGAAGCGGGCGGCCTTCGCCTTGTCACCACGGAATCGCCTGAGAGCGTCTTCCACCAGCATCTGCTCGCCAGTCTTCCGGCCATTGTTGCCGCCATCCAAGGCGGCGCTTCGGGCCACCGCAGCCAGGTCCCGCAAGCCGGCAGCCGCCCGGATGTTCTCGGGAAGAGCATCCTGAGAGATGATGGGCCCCCGGGCCAACACCAGCAGTCGCTCCACGACATTTTCAAGCTCCCGGACATTGCCCGGCCAGTCGTAGCGGCCAAGCGCCTCGACGACTCCCGGCGCCAGGCGTCTCCGCGATGTCTCATCAGGCGAAAGCTGCCGCACGAAGTGCTCCACCAGCAGTGGGATGTCCTCCCGACGGTCCCGCAAGGGCGGGACCTCGATCGTGACGACATTGAGTCGATAGAAGAGGTCTGAGCGGAACTTCCCGTCCCGGATCAGCGATGCGATGTTTGCGTTCGTGGCGGCAATGATCCGGGCGTCCACGCGTCGTGGCGAGTTCTCGCCCAACCGACGAACCTCGTGTTCCTGAAGCACGCGCAGCAACTTTGCCTGAAGCGCGACTGTCGTATTGGTGATCTCGTCCAGGAAGAGGGTGCCTCCGTGCGACTCTTCAATGAGGCCAACCTTGTCCCTGTCCGCCCCAGTAAACGCTCCCCGCGCGAATCCGAACAGTTCCGCCTCCAGGAGGCCCTCCGGCAGCGCGCCGCAATCGATGGCGACGAATTTCCTCTTTTGGCGCGGCCCGTTGTAGTGGATCGCCTTCGCCACAAGCTCCTTGCCCGTTCCGCTCTCCCCCGCGACAAGGACGTTGCAGTCACTGCCCATGACGCCGGCGATCGTGTCCGACAGCCGCATCATTGCGGCGCTCGTACCGATCAGGTTTTCGAATCGCCCCCTGCCCGCTGCCTCCCGTTTGAGGCGAGCGTTCTCCGCGTTGATGTCGCCGAAGACCCGGGCGTTCTCAATGGCGATCGCCGCTTGGCTCGCGAACGATTCAACGAAGGTGCGCTCCTTGTCTGTGAACATCTGCGCCGCCCGCCTCGTGTCCAGGTATATGATCCCGACCGTCCTGCCCCGCGTTCGCATCGGCACGCACAGAATCGATTTGATCTCGTGAATCACCAGACTCTGGAAGGCTGATAGCTCGGGATCCTTTCCCACGTCCACCTCGAGCAGCGTGTGCCCTTCCGCAACCCGGTTGATGACCGACCGGCTGAACGACGACACCTCCTCCAGGCTCTCTTTGTCCATGTTTCTTGCGCAGGCCAGCCGCATCTCTGCCGTTGATTCATCCCGCAGGAACACCATTCCCCGTTCGGCCCGGACATTTTCAATGGAGAGGTCGAGCAAATGGGTGAGCAGATCGTCGAGGTCCAGGATGGAAGTCAGCTTTTGCCCGATGGCATTCAGCGCGTTCAACATTCGACGCGAGATCTTCTCGCTCCGGCTCATCGCGGCGATGTCGTGCCTCGCCTTCCTCCCCACCTCCGCCCGCAGCCTCTCGAACCGAGCTTGCACCTCCCGCACCTCCGGCTGTGCAAGGAACGGCTCCCGGTACCGGTCGTCGTCAATGTCCATCGCCAGCTCGTTCACCGTGAGCGCGGCGACTCGGTAGCTCCGCAGCGCTCTCTCGTACTGCAGCCGCTGTTCGAACACTCTGCCAAGCCAATAACCCGCCTTCCAGAACTGCGGCCTGTCCGCATTTTTCTGCGCGATCTTGGTGGCTTCCGTGAGGGCCTGCTCGGCCTCATCGCTCCTACCTGCCTCGAGAAGGGCCTCCCCACGCAGAATCAAGGCCCAGGTTGTGTGCCAGGCCATCTTCTTCTTGCGTGCCTTGTCGAGGATCGGCTTCAGGCGTTCATCTAAGTCCTCGAGCGAGAGACCGAGTGCTCGGTCGATTTGCAATTGGGACAGGCGGGCGTTAAGGCGAATATCGAAAGGCGAGTGGTTCTCGTGATTTCGTATAGCAGTTGAGATGCGAGATCGAGCCTCTTCGTAGTGGCCAAGTGCACAAAGGAAAAGTGAGAACATCGTGTCTAGCTCGAGCATGAGAGGCGACAAATCCGCGGTGCGCGCAATGTGCAATGCGTGTGCGATCACCCGCTTCCCGAGATCGAATCTTCCCGTCGCCAAAAGAAGTGCGCCCCAAGTTGAATAGACTCCGCACGCTCCCGGCGTAGCGCGCAT
>DASYUH010000111.1 GCA_036001465.1 Candidatus Polarisedimenticolia bacterium | reverse complement strand
CACCGAGCCCTGGAGCTGGCCCCGCACCCTGGCCCGGCGCCTGTTCCCGGCCCGGGAGACCCTCCCCAGGGCATGGCGCGACCTCTACCGACGAGACTGGCTCACCCCCGTGCTCCCCTCCAACACCCGTCACCGACTCATTCACGCCAACTGACTCCCGAACCCCGACGCGGACGTCGCCACTTTTGCTCCCAACGAAGCCAGTGAGATTCGATCGGTCCGCTCCGCGGACCACCAGAAGACCTACAAGCTTCGCACCACCATGCTAGTCTTCCGTGCCCGCTCCTCTGAACGGCCGCCCGGCCAGGTAGTCGCGACGCCGCCTCGCGATGGCGGCCGCCAGATCGTTCTCTCCCGTCGCCGCCGCGAGTCGACCCGCCTCCTCCGCGAGGGCCGCCGCTTCCGCGGACCGCCCGGTCTCCGCCAGAGCGGCCGCCAGGGCATCGAGGGCGCGCGGATCCTTTCGAGCGGTCGCCTCGACGGCGCGCCGGGCCAGGCCGAGCGCCTCCCGGCCGTTCCGGATGCGGGGATCGCCGGCGGTCGCGAGGAGGAACGCCAGGCGGGACAAAAGGCCGGCGTTCGCCCGGTTCTTTGCGACTCCGTCACGCAGCGACCGGAGGGCGCCGGCCTCGTCACCCCGTGCCAGGAGCGCCTTCGCCAGGTTGGAGGCGGCCGCGGGTTCCCGGGGATCGATCCGCAGGGCCTCGAGGAGATCCTTCTCCGCTTCGTCCCGCCGCCCCAGCCTCAGGAGGACCGCCCCGCGGCTGGCGTGCGCCGTGGCGCTGTCCGCCTGAAGCGCCACCGCCTTGTCGAGGCGGGCCAGGGCCTCGTCGAGGCGCCCGGCCAGGGCCAGCAGGCCGCCGGCGTTGGCGTGCGCCTGCGCCCCGGCCGGCCAGGCGGCCACCGCCTGATCGTAGCGCCGGAGCGCCTCGTCGCGCCGCCCCATCGCCGCCAGGAGATCGCCCAGGGCGAGCAGGATGCGGGCGTTTCCCGGCGCCACGTCGGCTGCGCGCTCGAGGCTCGCGCGCGCCGCATCGAGCCGGCCGCGCGACTGCAGGGTCAGACCGAGCTGAAAATGTGGCTCCGGCTGCGCCGGGTCGGTCGCCGCGACCGCCTTCTCAAGGAGGGGGAGGCCACGGGCGACATCCACTCCGTCGAGGAGGCTCGCGACCCCGAGGGCGAGATTGCCGGTCGGCCCGTCCGGGATCTCCTCGGGCCGATAGAACACGATCGGCCCTCTGTAGGCCTCGGCCGCTTCCCGGCGCGGCGCAAGCCGGTCCTGAGCCGGCGGATGGTGGCGGCGGATGAGGTGATCGGTCATGACCACGTGCACCACGTCGTCGGTCCGGCGGGGCGGCATGTGGCAGGAGACGCAATCCGGCGTCCCTCGCGGCCTCCCGCCCTCGCCACGGTCCGCGCCATGCGCCGCGCTTCGCGCCGGCCCGCATTCCTCCAGGTGGTGGCAGCCCAGGCATTTCGACGCATAGTGCTCCGCCGGCCGCTCCGGACGTCGATGCGGATCGTGGCAGGTGGTGCAGGTCATCCGGCCGGCGCTGGCCTTGAAGCAGGCCGACTGGCGCAGCCTGTACGCCTGATGGGCGATCTCGAACTTGTCGGCGCGCCCGGCGGAAGCCGGGTGATCGAAGTGCCACTGGTAGCCTGCCAGATCCTCTCCCGGCCGGAACGAGAAGACCCCCCGCCCGAAGACCACGAGCCCGTTCCAGCCGGCGCTGCTCGTGGTCTCGAGATGGCACTGCATGCAGATGTCCATCTGGCGGTCCGGAGGGAGCCGTGCCGGATTGACGATGCTCCGCCTCACTTCGGTAAACGGGGCGGCGCGGTCACGCGCCAGATCGACGTGCCGCTGCCCCGGGCCGTGACAGCGCTGGCAATCGATCCCGGCCGGCAGGTCCCGCGGGTAGAGCTGCGGGGCGATCGGCGAGTCCGTCCCCCGCGGCAAGGCCGGATAGCCGTTGTGGCAGAACAGACAGGCGTACGGGACCGGGCGGAAGAAGTCCGGCTGGTCCGCCCGGTCGAATCCCGGGCTCATCCCCCAGCCTCGGTCGCGGGCGTACCAGGAGACCGGCAGCTCGGTCATCTCACCGGTCGGGCTCAGGTGGAGGTAGGAGCGGGCATGGCGCCCCGACCCCACGACGAAGGTGGCCTCCCGGTCGAAGACGCGGACCGGGCGACCCCGCTCGTCGCGCTCGGAGCGCCTCTGGATGAAGCGCCCCCCCTCGTTCCGCATCTCGTAGACGTATCCCGAGGGCGGGTGCTCGATGCGGTTGGCGCGGGCGTCCCCCTGGACCGCGTCCTCCGGGCCCGCCCGGCGAAGGGATTGCGCCATGGCCACCGAGCGGTAGCTCGAGGCGATGTCGCGGTGGCAGCCGCCGCAGGAGTCCGGGGCGGCATAGCCTGCGGTCGTGAGCTCCCCGCCGGCCGGGGGGGGCTGGGGGTCCCGGCGCGGCGCGTCGACGCAGGAGCCCAGACTGAAAATCGTCAGGGCCACGCCCGTGTATCGCCAGGTCATGTCCCGGACTTTAGCAGGGCTCGCAAGAAAAAGGGGAGGCTCCTTGCGGAGCCCCCCCATTCTTCAGCGAAGGGAGCCACCCGGATCGGCGGACCCCTCTCCGGCCGGGCCTACGGGCAGACCGGGGCCAGAGGCCTCAGCGTCCCGTCGCCGCGCCTGCCGAGCGCCGCCTGCGCGCCCGGCGTGAGCGGATTGTGCCCGACCAGGAAGTACAGCATCGAGTTCGCCGCGGGCTGCAACGAAGTGGTGATCTGCACGTTCGTGCCCGGGGCGCCGTTGGCCAGGAAGCAGGACATCGTCGTGAGGGACCCCAGGGAGTTGTCGGGCGTCCCCGCCGTGGTGGACAGGCCATCGTCCGCCTGCGCGCCGCGGTAGGCCTCGAAGCCGGACACCGCGGGTGTCTGGACGCGCGACGGCCAGGCCACGGTCGTCACGCCGGTCGCGAGGCTGTGCGACAGCGACAGGAAGATGTCGTTGCCGTCGCCGGTGAACACCTGGAGGGCGTTGCTGTTCGAGGCCGTGGCGGTGGCGCTGCTCGTGCACGTGAGATCGACGCTGCAGCGCGCCTGCACCCGGTAGACCGCGTCCGCCGATGGATTGTCGGCGAACGTCGCCACCGAGGACCAGTCCTGGACGACGACGTTGTCCTTGAAGAAGCGGAACTGCGTGCCGCCGCCGACGCAGCCGCCCGGGTTGGTCGTGCCGGTGGCCGAGAAGGTGACCTTTTCGCCGGTCACCGTCACGCCGTCCTCGACCGCCTGCGCCGTCGTCAGGGCGACGTTGTAGCCGCTGTCCCCCAAGGTGTTGTCGCACGCCTTGGTCGGGCAGAGGCCGCCGGCCGCCGGTTTGGTGTCCGGCAGGTTCGAGTTCTGGCGCTGAATGGCACCGGTGATGGCGATGTTATCCACGTACCAGCCCTCGTCATCCGTCGTGCCGACCCAGGTGCCGACTTCGTCGTAGGACGAGCTGCAGCAGTCGAATTCCCAGGCCGAGGCGATCCAGCGGATACGGACCCTCTGGCCGAGGTAGTTGCTGAGGTTGAACCTGCTCTGCACCCAGAGGGCGCCGGTCGAGGGGGCGACCGACCCGGTGACGCCGTTCTCGCACTGCCACGTTGTGGTCGTGTCGCGCGCGTTGCCGCAATGCGACCAGATGCCCGCCGGGTAGCACATCGTCTCGTGGACTCCGCGCGGCGCCGGCGGCGCCGTGCCGGTGTCGGTCGGCGTCAAGTTGCAGTACGTCGGCGACGTCCCGAAGGCGGACCAGATGTAGGCGATGTGATCGTAGACGTTCTCGAACGCCGCGAGCTTGTCCCAGAGGCCCCACGTGTCGACGTTCGGATCTCCGTTCAGATCGATCTGGATGTGCACGTCGCCGAAGTCGTTCGCCTGTCCCGGAGGCAGGTTGTAGGAGTTGTTGTCCATCATCGAGGCGATGTGGTAGAACGACAGCTCCATGTCGCCTATGCCGGGCTGACGCGTCAGGTTGATCGGGTTGGTCATGAACGCCGCCAGCTGCCGGAAGCGCGTGGTGTCCAAGATCCGGTTGTTCAGATCCAGGTGGTAGCCCCAGTGCAGCGAGTTGCTGCCGTCATAGGCCAGGCCGTCGTTGACCGGGGTCTGGTGCGGCGCCGAGTTCGGGCAGGTCGCCGTCGAGCCCGGCGGGCAGTGGATGTGCCAGTCCATGTCGTTGTCCGGGTCGATGATGCACCCCGGATCGGCGGGTGGAATGTTGAACCCGGCGCAGCCGACGGCGGAAATGACGTTGATGCCGCCGGGGGCGGTCGAGACCCAGACGCCGATCGTGTCGTTCAGGACGCCCGGCGTGTTCTGCGCGCAGTGCGTCGGGTTCGGATCGGTCGCCGTCGGCAGGACCTGGCACCGGCTGTCGAGGCTGAACAGGCCGTCGCCGTTTCTGTCCCTGTCGAAATTCTCCGCGATGGTGCCGTCATCGGTCGTGCCGGGGAGGCCGTCCGGACCGACGACCTTCGGCGGGACGGCGCCGGTAGGCAGATCGAGGTCGAGGCCGAGCTGGAGGGGCACATTGATTGCGGTGCCCGTCACCTCGTTGCTCGACAGCGTCACGAAGAAATCCCCCTTGACCGGGTCGGGCCCGCTCGTGGAGTTGACGGACGCGGGAATGATGAACTCGAACTCGCCGGCCCCCGCAGGCGTGTTGATGTCCGCCCTCAGGGTATCGACGGCCTCATTGGGCTGTATCGACGGGATCAAGATCGTGCTCTTGGTGAGGCAGCCGATGTCGCTGTCGGACGTGCCCAGGATCAGGTTCACGCCCGTCAGGGGGATGGCGCTGTTGTTCTTCACGACCACCGACATCCGCACGATCTCGCCGCTGTCCGCAAAGCCATCGTGGTCGCCGTTCAGGTCATGGACGGTTTTTCCCAGGATGAGGATCTGCGGAAGGAGCAGTTTCTTGCACGACATGGTCGAGTTGAACGTGATCGCGTCGTCCGGGATCCCGTTGTTGTCGTCGTCCACGGTCTGCGGCGGGTCGCACACGTCCCCGCGGCCGTCCTGGTCGGTGTCGAGCTGGTGCGTGCTCCCGGGAATGATCGCCGGATTGGGGATGCCGGGACAGTTGTCGATGCTGTCCGTGATGCTGTCCCCGTCGGCGTCGTCCTCGATCGTGCCGCACGCGCCGTCGTTGACGAGCCCCGTCCTGTGGCAGGTATCCGGCACGAAGTTCCCGCAGGTCGTCCCTCCGCCGCCGCAGTCCTGGTTGACGTAGCACGGTTTCGTCGGGGCGTTGCTGCAGAAACCGACATTCGGGCACGGGATGGTCGCGGAGCACGCGGTCTCGTTGACCAGCTCGCACGATCCGAGCGTCAGGGTCTGCGGGCGCGGATTGGCGCAGTCGCCGTCGCAGGCATCGCCTATGCCGTCGCCGTCGGAATCGGTCTGTGACGGGTTGGCGGTGCGCACGCATTTGTCCAGACGATCCTGCACGCCGTCACCGTCCCGGTCGCCCGTGCCGAAGCAGGCCTCGCCTTTCGTCGTGCCGGCGGTGCTCGCCGGCACCTGCACCGGGTTGTAGACGTCGGGGCAGTTGTCGACGCCGTTGACCCGCCCGTCGAAGTCGATGTCGTCGAAGTCGCAGGTGTCCCCCACGCCGTCGGCGTCCGAATCGAGCTGGCTCGAATTGGCCACGCCGGGGCAGTTGTCGCACAGGTTCCCGACGCCGTCGGCGTCGCCGTCCAGCTGGACTCCGCCGACCGGCGGGTTGTAGTCGAACGGGCAGTTGTCGGGCGGCGCCGGAATCCCGTCGTTGTCCAGGTTGCTGAACGAGTTCTCGCCCACCGCATTGTCGCCGTCGCCGTCGCACTCGGGGTCGAGGTAGTAGAACGTCATGTTCGAGTCGCCGACGCCCGCCACGAGAACGCTCGGGTTGTCGAACAGCGTCCCGATGACGACGTTGCCGCGGAACAGCCCGGGCTGTCCGGCCACGGCCGGAATGGAGAACGACTTGCGCGGGTGCAGGGCCTGCACGACGCCGGTCGGCACCGTGATGTTGTCCGAGTCGGTGACGCCGAACACCGTGACGCTCGGCTGCGCGGAGCGGCGCGGATCGTTGACGGTGATCTCGATCGTCTCGTTGCACTCGTACACATTGAGGCGGTCGACCACGAGCGTGGCGCAGGGCTGGCCGCCCGGCTGGCCGGCGCCGCCGAAACGGCTGCAGGCCGCCGCATGCGCCGGCACGAAGGCGCTCTCGTCCACCGGATGCACCTCGTCCCATTCCAGGACCGGGTCATCGAAGCCGACGCCGTAGTCGGTGACGTTGGAGCCATTCTCCTGGGCGTAGAAGCCGAGACCGAGCTGCCAGCGGTTCTTGGCCTCTCCCGGAGAGAACGCGCCCTGCGGCTCGTTCTGGCCCGGGCCGAGGCTCATGGTGATGAGGCCGTCTTCGTAGTCCAGGAGGCTCATGTCGAAGTTGCGCTCCGGACCGGCCACCGTGTTCACCTCCAGCGTGCACGTCCCGCCGCCGGGGCAGGCCGGGGCCACGGACGAGCACTGGGTCCCCGGAGCGCTGCCGCCGGTGCACACGCCGGGAGCCCCGGACGCGGTGTGCCGCGGGAACGGCGTGACGTCGGGCAGGCCGAACGGGATCGGGCTCGAGCTGTTCGGGTTCGAATCCTGGGTAAACCCGGTGAAACCCTTCTCGTCGCCGTTGATCACGCGGTTCGCGGCGAACGACCCGTCCGGGTCATCCAGGAGGCCAAAGGTATGCTGAAACACCGAGCTCTTCGGATCGATCCCGTTGGAGTACTGCTGGAACACCGCGATCGAATAGGGGTCCGGGAAGCGCGGGTAAAGGTACATGCACAGCAGGCAATTCCTGGCGTCGCTGTCGATGTCGTTATCCAGGTCGATGCTGCCCCCCGCGTAGTCGTGCGTCTGGATGTTCATGTTGAACCCCATCCGCTGGAACTCCACGGTGTACGGGAAGAGGCGCGCGTCGGGAACCTGGTGCACCTTCGCGATGATCGGCGAGGTCAGGACGTCGAAGTAGATTTCCTGGAAGTTGGGGGTCGTCGGATCGTTGGGATAAGGATAGTTCTCGCAGGCATTGGCGTTGGCGTTCGGCGTGGCCGGGTCGCCGTCGCCGGTGTGCCACATGCCGGCGCCGCCGTTCTGGAACCATGCCGCGCCCACTGGGCTCTCGTTGCGCGCCGTCTGGAAGCCGCAGATGCCGGTGTGGAACGCGCAGGCTCCGCCCGTGCCGCAGTCCGCGGTGGCGAAGCACTGCTTCCCCGGGGTCGGCCCGCCCGAGCAGACGCCGCCCCCCTTATACTCCCAGACCGGGTTGGCGCTGATGCCGCCCGGCTTGCTGAAGCTGTTGCGCAGCGGGAACCAGCCGCCGTCTCCCGAGTCGAAGTTCCAGGGAACCTTGTCGCCGGCGGACGGGCCGGAAGCGAACGCCAGAATCCCGCGGTCCAGCCGGCCGTTCGGAATCACGTCCTCGCCCGGGTCGAGGGTGCCGTTGTCGTTCAGGTCCTCTCCCAGGGTGTTGGCGACCTTGCTGTTCGACGTGCCCACGACGAACATGCTCGAGAAGGTGATGTCTTCATCGGGGAAGAACACGCCCTTGAACGGATCGATCGCGTCGGCCTTGTCGATCTGGAGGTTGCGGTTGTAGTCGCGCACTTCGCGGCCGCCCGCCGGGAAGTCGGTCGAGTAGTGCAGCGCCTCGGGGTCGGCGTTGATCACGTGGCTGAAGGTAAATGTGGTGCGCGACAGCCGCACGCCCCGCGCCTTGCCGTCGAGCTGCATGACCAGGTCCACCTTGCGGTTGGCGACCGTCAGGGCGTTCGCCGCCGCGCCGTCCACGAAGATCGAGAAGGTGATGCCGGTCCTCTGGCCGCCGGGGATCCGGCCGAGCGACTTCGGGGAGTCGAGGACGCGAATGGCCGCCGCCCCCGCCCCGACCGGCGTGAGGGACACCACGACGTCGTTCAGGTCGTCGGCTCGCTCGAAGTTCTGCATGGCGATCGAGTAGGACAGGCGCTCGTTGGCATCGAGGAACTGGTCACCGTCGCACCCGCCGCCGATGAACGCCGCCGGGTTGGCCTTCCCGTTGACATCGATCGCGCCTCCGATGACGTTGGGCGTGCACTGGAACCGGGCGCGCGACTCCGCATTGCGCGGCGAGTCGGTGTAGGTCAGAACGAGCGTCTGCCCATTGTCCCCCTCGAGGACTCCGTTGTACTTCACCGCCGGCGATCCCAGCCGCACCGGCAGGGACGCCGAAACGAAGGTCCCGCCGCCCGCGCTGGTGAAGGCGACCCCCTTCTCCTCGTCCAGGACCGCTCCCGCCGCGTTCACCACCTGGAAGAGCGAGTCGGCGCTGACCGAGCCCGTTGTCGCGGTGCCCGTGTCCAGAACCGTCGCGACGAGGGAGTCGGAGCAGGAATACTGGAACTTGTTCAGGCGCGCGGTGGACGACGCCAGGGCGTGCGAGGTCCCGTTCCAGGTCTGCGACTGGCCGGCGGCCATCACCGGCCCGGCGATCACCAGGGCGAATGGCTGGCCGCCCGCGTCGAGCAGACCGTCGCCGTCCGTGTCGAGCTCGGTGGAATCCCGGCGGCCGCTGAGGTTCGTGTCCTCGTTGGCGCCGTTGATCATGGTGATCTGGCCGGCCGTGGCGCCGCCGCCGCCCCGCTTCACCCGCACCTTCCAGGTGCCGGTCACGAGCTGGTTGCCGTTGTTCGCCATGTCCGGGTCGAGGAACGTCGAAAGATGCACGGCCTCGATGGTGTTCTTGATGTCGTGCACCGCCGCCTGGGCCGCCGGGCGGGACTGCGCCCACTGCCCGACCGGGAAGGCCCCGCCGCTGATGTAGACGTTGCCGTCGTACACGACGTTGTCTCCGGGGGTTCCGATCAGGCCGTCCGGTCCCGGCGATTCGAGCTCCAGGTCGAGGTCGTTGATCAGCGCGCCGCCGCCGTTCACGCCGCCCACGGGGCTCGGCGGGTC
>DASYUH010000110.1 GCA_036001465.1 Candidatus Polarisedimenticolia bacterium | reverse complement strand
TGGGCTTCCCCCAATCGCCCCGCGACGGTTTCGACCGCCTCACGACCGACAGGGCCATCTTGCCGCCGGCAGGCGATCAAGGCGCGCTTGCGCCAGGGCGGAGGAGGCGCGTCCCGACCAAGCGACACGCGCAGCTCGAGCAGGAAGCCCCGCTCCGGCTCGGGGAGCTCGGTGCGCCGGTGGACGCGCGGCTCCGTGACGTCCAGGCCGATTTTGCGGAGCTCGCGGACGACCAGGATCTCGAAGTATTCGGGGTCAATCGTCGGGCGGTCTGTCATCCCGCCAGGAAGGCTAGCACGGCGTCGGACCGGGGGCGAGCGGGGTCTTGACGGGTTGCGCCTTCCCCCACAGGCTGTATATCAGACGTGAGCAGGTCGTTCGACTTCTGACGGGGAGGACCCCATGCATGTCAGTCGGCGCGACTTCCTGAGAGTCTCGGCCGGCGCCGGCGCCGGCACCGCCATCGGCGGGCTCGTCGGCCTCGGGGTGCCGCTGGCGCCCGCCCGGGCGCGCGCGCAGGAGCTCCGCATCAAAGACGCGAAGACCGTGCCGAGCATCTGTCCATTCTGCTCGGTGGGCTGCGCGACCCTCATCCACGTCAAGGACGACCAGATCGTCAACATCGAAGGCGATCCGCGCAGCCCGCACAACGAGGGGACCCTCTGCCCCAAGGGCGCGGCGATCTACCAGCTCCACGTGAACCCCAACCGGTCGACGAAAGTGCTGCACCGGAAGCCGGGGGGCCGGGACTGGGAGGTCGTGGAGCTCGAGTGGGCGATGGACCGTGTCGCCGAGCTGATCAAGCAGACCCGCGACGAGACGTTCATCGAGCGCCTCCCCAACGGCAAACTCGTGAACATGACGCCGGGGATCTTCGGCCTGGGCGGCGCGACGCTCGACAACGAGTTCAATCACGTGTGCCAGAAGTTCTGGCGCGGGATCGGCGTCGTCGCGATCGAAAACCAGGCCAGGATATGACACAGCTCTAGCGTCCCCGGTCTGGGGGCTCGGAATGGTCGTGGCGCGGCGACGACGTACCCGCGCAATCTGGAGCACACCGACTGCTTCATCATCATGGGCTCCAACATGGCGGAGTGCCACCCGGTGGCGTTCCGCTGGCCCATGAAGGCCAAGCTGAACGGCGCGAAGCTCATCCACGTCGACCCGCGGTTCACCCGGACCAGCGCCGTGGCCGACATCCATGCGCCGATTCGCGCCGGATCGGACATCGCGTTCCTGGGCGGTCTGATCAACTACGTCGTCAACAGCCGCCGCTGGAACACCGATCCGTTCTTCAAGAACTACACGGTCAACTACACCAACCTCGCCACCATCGTCAGCCCGGACTACAAGGACACCGAAGACTTGGACGGCGTCTTCTCGGGCCTCGTCGAGTACAAGGAGCCGGATTTCTGGCCCTACAACGGATTCCAGGGCCGCTACGACAACCGGACGTGGCAGTACGACCGCGGACCGAAACCGCCGGGCCCCGCCACGGAAGACGTGATTCGCAACCGCGGGTCGTTCGACGACCTGCTGCGCTCGCTCCGGAAGGGCACGCCCCGGCGCGACCCGACGCTGCAGCATCCGCGTTGCGTGTTCCAGCTCCTCAAGAAGCACTTCTCCCGCTACACGCCGGAGATGGTCGAGCAGATCACCGGCTGCCCCAAGGAAAGGTTCCTCCAGGTGGCCGAGGCGCTGCTCGAGAATTCGGGGGCGGACCGGACGAGCGCGTTCGCGTATGCCGTCGCCTGGACGCAGCACACGTATGGCGTGCAGATCATCAGCTGCTGCGCGTTGCTGTCCCAGCTTACGGGGAATATGGGCCGCCCGGGCGGCGGCATCATGGCGCTCCGCGGGCACGCGGCGATCCAGGGCTCGACCGACGTGCCGACGTTGTACCACAGCATCCACGGATACCTGAACGCGCCGTCGGCG
>DASYUH010000109.1 GCA_036001465.1 Candidatus Polarisedimenticolia bacterium | reverse complement strand
GCCATCACCCAGAGCAAATAGTAGTGAAATGCGCCGAGAGCTAGACTGGCTACCGCCAGTCCCCAGCTGACGCGCCACTTCGAGTTGTGCGTTCCTAACAACGTCACTTTAGATCAGCTCCCTTGTACGCATAACGCTCCGGCTAAGCTGCGGCGCGCGTGCTCAGCCTCTCACTCCGCCACGGGCCTCCCGCGCGCCGCCAGCTTCAGCCGGTTGTTAGGCATCATGGCTTCCAGTGGAAGCCCTCCACGATCAGTTCGATCGGCTCCGCTTCGCCGCGCGCGTACATCTTCGTCACGACATCACGACAGAGCACAGCAAGGTCCCCATGCTCGATACGCAGATAGCGTACCCCGTTGGCCTCTTCGAGTTTGGGCCGAAAGCCCGCGGCTCGCGCGAAATCCTGAAATCGAGCCTCGTCCTCGATATTGCGCTCACCGAGAAGCACCCAGTCGAGCCCGGGCCGGCCGCCTTCAAGCGAGAATTGGAGGTTCACAACATCGCCCGGACGGTCAGGTGTGTTGAACATGAATACTGCAAATGTTGGAGACGAGCTGGCGCCAGAAAGGCTGGCTAGTACCTTCGGAATGTCAGCTACCCCAACGTGATACGTCGGTGCGGTGCGTGAACGTAGGAGGGCCGCCACAAGGCTGACAATCACAACTCCCCCGATAACGACCAACACAGGCTTCATGATGCCTAACGCTCCGGCTAAGCTGCGGCGCGCGTGCTCAGCCTCTCACTCCGCCACGGGCCTCCCGCGCGCCGGCAGCTTCAGCCGGTTGTTAGGTGGCACGTACCTCACTAGTCGATTCCCAGTACCAACAAGGTTACGACATGCTGTTCCGGATTGATAATGACAAACTCTTGAAAGGCGTCGTGGAGACTGGATGGCTCGTACTCATGCGACACACCTGATTTCTCGAGACGGAGTGTCTTCGCGTGGTCGAGGTCGAGTTCACGGATCAAGTGCCGGACCTTCTCGGTCGCGCCTGGCTTGGGCAAGCCGTGGCTCTCATCTGCCCAAAACACTTCGATGGCCTGCTGGGCCGAGCGCGCATCGATCGGCCCGAAGTCTTCAAGCCCAATGTCTGACAGAATGAAGGGACCGTGCATGTCCACATTGTCGTGCCGGCCTGAGCCTGGGGTCAGAGTTGCGTCACGGTATGCCGGGTGCTGCAGCAGGGCTGCGAGCAGGGATGCAGCGTTCGATTTCGCCTCATACTTGAGCCGCTTCGCGACTACGAACCGGTGGTTGTCTCCAGCCGCGATACTCAGCTCACCAACCTGACTCAGCATGGCAAATCGCCCCTTAGTGCCACCTAACGCCCCGGCTAAGCTGCGGCGCGCGTGCGCCGCAGCGACTCCGCCACGGGTCTCCCGCGCGCCGCCAGCTTCAGCCGGTTGTTATGCGGACTCGTCACGATGCTCGCCAGGTCTTCACGCATCAACTCGAAGCCAAGACTATGTCGTCGCCCATGTGCCATATGTCTGCTACCCGTCCCGCGTGCTCCTTGCCACGGTCATCAATGATATCCACCTCGCACTCGAAGGGAACAGACCACGGTGGTGGACCTCCTTGGGCCGCGACGGTTCCCTTGAGGAGGATACGGACGACCATGCGTGCGCTCGTTAGGTGTGGGACCTCGACACGTTGCTGAGCCAAGAAGTCGGGAAACGAGAGTACATAGCGGCGCACGGCGTCCGCGACAGGAGCTGTCAAGAACGACTCGGGGCCGGCTCTACCGGTCAGCAAGTTAACAGTGAACTCGGGCACACCCGACGAAACTGCCGATCGTACAAGGTGACTCATCGTGTGATCGTCCCCTGCCCAGTTCAGGGTGCTGACGAACGACGCCGCGAAGTTGTGAGCAGCGCTACGGATCGCCTTGTATTTCACGCCACCACCTGTTCCGCATAACGCAAATTAGGCCGATCTATAAAAACCAATAAACCTGCGAAATCGCCGTCTAGTTCGGAAAAGGTCGGTCTGCTATTTCCAGTTAGTGCTGCGAAGCCGTCGGAAAGATGACGGAGCTGCGCCGAGGCGTAGCCGCCGGACCTGAGTTGCGCTGTAGAGTCATAGGCTGGCACCGGTCGCCTCATGTGGCACTCCCGCCTCGTTCGTCCAGGGGACTTCTGACCCCGCGGCCGCCTCGGTTGAGGACGTGGGCATAGATCATGGTGGTGGCGACGTCGCTGTGGCCGAGGAGCTCCTGGATTGTCCGGATGTCGTAACCGGCCTCGAGGAGGTGGGTGGCGAAGGAGTGCCGCAGGGTGTGGCAGCTGGCGGGCTTGTGGAGCCGCGCGGCGCGAACGGCCTCCTTCACGGACCGTTGGACGACGGATTCATGCAGGTGATGCCGGTACATGACCCCGGTATCGCGTTCGCTGTAGAAGCGGGTCGCGGGGAAGACCCATTGCCAGCCCCACTCTTTCGGCGCGCTGGGGTACTTGCGGACGAGCGCGCCCGGCAGGGGCGCGCGGCCCCTCCCCTTCCGCAGGTCCTGCTGGTGCAGGCGGAATACTTTGTCGAGATGCGAGGTCAGGGGCTCGCGCAATTTGGTGGGGAGGAGCGTGACGCGATCCTTGGCTCCTTTGCCATCGCGGACAGTGATTTCGCCGCGAGCGAGGTCGATGTCCTTGACTCGCAGGCGGCAGCATTCCATCAGGCGCAGGCCGGACCCGTACATCAATGAGGCCATGAGCCAGGGGCTGCCGTTCAGCTCGTTGAGAATGGCGTCGACCTCGTCACGGGTGAGAACGACCGGAAGGCGGATGGGGCGTTTGGCCCGGACGACGTCCTGCAGCCACTCGAGGTCTCGATGCAGGACCTCCTGATAGAAAAATAGGATGGCGCTCAGCGCCTGGTTCTGGGTCGAGGCGCTGACGCGACCTTCGGTCGCCAAGCTCGACAAGAATCGGCTGATTTCGGGCTCGCGCAAGCGGAGGGGATCCTGGCCTTGATGGAACCGGATGAACCGTCGCACCCATCCGGCGTAAGCCTGCTCGGTGCGCGGGCTGAGGTGCCGGCTGCGCGCTTCGCGATGAATGGCTTCGATCAGGCGCTCGACGCTGATCCGCGACCCGCGGGCGGGCGCGGCTGCGGCGTCCTTGGTGGCCAAGGGCTCCATGCATTCACTCCCTTGGGGGCGTTTTTTGGACGGCTCTTGGCCGCAAATATACGCCCGGCGGCCTCATTCAGGCAAGGGGACGTTCGCGCCGCCGCGGGGCGGATGACGCGGTCGACGTGGGGGAGGCGAGCCGCTAGGCTCCGCTGCTGGACGACCCGCCGGAGACCGCCTTCTCCCACCAGGGGGTCTTCTTCTTTCCGGTCTCGCCGGACCCGCCGAAGACGGTCTTGAGAAGGTCGGTGGTGCGGGCGACCGGGTCCTTGCGGATCTTCTCCTCTTCCCGGCCGATCATCAGGAACATGCCGTCGAGCGCCTTGGCGGTCACGTAGGCCTTCAGGTCGAAGGCGACGCGTCCCCCGAACGGCAGCGCGGCCGCGCGGCCCATCATGGTGTCGAAGGTCCGGGTGGTCCCGACCTTGTCGAGCTGCCCGGCGACGATCGGCCGGAACAGGGTGTCGAGCCTGGGGCCGGCGTTGGCGCGCAGGTAATCGGTGGCCTCATGGTCCTTGCCGCGCACGATCTTCACGGCGTCGGCGAAGCTCATCTGCTTGATGGTGTCGAGGAAGACGTTCCTGGCGAGGGGGGCGGCGGTCTCGGCGGCGCGGTTCATGCTGGTCACGAATTCGTCGACCAGGTTCCCCTTGCCGATCGTCCGGAGGCTGACGTCGACGGCATGGAGCTTCTGGGGCATCGGGATCCGGACGTCCAGATTCTTCAGATAGCCGTCCGGGCGGCCGAGGAGGGCGACGGATCGGCTGGTGCCGACTCCGAGCGCCTCCTTCAGGCCGCTGGCGGCGGTCCTGGGATCCAGGGTGGCGGCGGCCTGCGACGGGACGGCGGTCGCGAGGCAGAGCGCGGTCACGATGGCCGCGGGCCGGTGACTCGCTGTCCTGAGTGTCGAGAGCATGGGGAGGTCCTCCTGCTCTGGCGGAGCCGGGTGATTGTAGTCCGCTTCGCGGCGGGCGCAACCGCGGCGGGTTGCCCTTGACTCGGACCGGCGATCGGGATGAGGCTACCGGCTTCAACAACGGGAGACGCGATCATGGCGCGGCGCAATCGTCCGGCGGGAACGGGAATCGCCGTCGGCGGGCTCATCCTCTTCATTGGCGCGATCCTGCTGATGCGCGCGGTGCTGATCCACGGGGGAGATGCGACGTCCGGCGCCGCCTCTGCGTCCGGTGCACCCGCGGCGTCCGGCGCGCCCACCGCGCGCGCCGGGGTGGACCGGGCGGACGCTCCTCGCAAGCGTCTCCGCGACCTGGGGATCGTCATCGGGCGGATGGCTCCGGGGGCGAACAACGCGATCACCGACGTCAAGGGGGTGCGTGTGGGGCACGTGACGCTGGTCCGCGGCGAGGGGAAGCTGCGGCCGGGGGAGGGGCCGGTGCGCACGGGGGTGACGGCGATCCTGCCGCATGGGGGGGACCTGTGGCGCGAGAAGGTCCCGGCGGCGACCTGGGTGCTGAACGGCACGGGGGAGATGACGGGGAGCATCTGGATCGAGACGCAGGGGGCGCTCGAGGTGCCCATCCTGCTGACCAACACGATGAACATCGGGAAGGTGATGGACGGCGTGGTGGAGTACATGCTCAAGCGCTACCCGGACATCGGCATCGGCGACGACGTGGTGGCGCCGACGGTGGCGGAGTGCGACGACTCGTCGCTCAACGACGCGCGCGGGCGGCACGTGTCGGTCGCGGACACGGTGCGGGCGATCGAGTCGGCAAGCGCGGGGCCCGTGATGGAAGGGGCGGTGGGCGCGGGGACGGGGATGATCTCCTACGAGTTCAAGGGGGGGATCGGCACGGCGTCGCGCGTTCTGCGTTCGGAGGACGGCGGCTGGACGGTGGGGGTCCTGGTGAACGCGAACATGGGGCGGCGGCGCGAGCTGCTGGTGGCGGGGGTGCCGGTGGGGCGGGAGATCACCAACCTGATGCCGCTGGAGGGGGCCGGCGACGGCTCGATCATCATCGTGGTGGCGACCGACGCGCCGCTCGATCACCTGAAGCTGCGGCGGCTGGCTTCGAAGGCGTCGATGGGGCTGGCGCGCACGGGGACGATCTCGTCTCACGGCAGCGGCGACATCTTCCTGGCGTTCTCGACGGGGAACCGGGTGCCGCACTACGCGAAGCCCTTGACCTACACGCTGACCGTGGTGCCGGACTCCCACCTGAATCCGCTCTTCGAGGCGGTGGGCGAGGCGACCGAAGAGGCCATCCTGAACGCGCTGGCGATGGCGACCACGACGGTGGGGCGCGACGGCAACACGGCCTTCGCGCTGCCTCTGGACCGGCTGGTGGCGATCATGAAGAAGTACGGCCGGCCGCCGGTCGGCGGCGCGCCCGCTGCGAAGCAGGGGGCGGCGGGCGGCGCGCCGGGGACGCCATGAGCTATTGCGAGGTCGCGACGGGGCATCCGTTCCACGGCCCCTACCACGACAGGGAGTACGGCTTCCCGCTGCGCGACGACGTCGGGCTGTTCGAGCGGCTGGTCCTGGAGATCAACCAGGCGGGGCTGAGCTGGCTGACGATCCTCAAGAAGCGGGCGGCGTTCCGTGCGGCGTACGACCGGTTCGACGTCGATCGGGTCGCGGCGTACGGGCGGAGGGAGAAGGCGCGGCTGCTGCGGGACGCCGGGATCATCCGCAACCGGCTGAAGATCGACGCGGCGATCGAGAACGCGCGGCGCATTGCGGCGCTACGCGAGGAGCACGGCTCGTTCGCGGAGTGGCTCGACGCCCACCATCCGCTGGCCAGGCCCGCGTGGGTGAAGCTGTTCAAGGAGACGTTCCGCTTCACGGGTGGGGAGATCACCGGAGAGTTCCTGATCAGCACGGGGTACCTGCCGGGGGCCCACGCTGCGTCGTGCCCGGTGCAGGGGCGCATCCTGGCGCTCGATCCGCCGTGGGCCCGGGCGGCGGCGCCGCGGGCGGCAGCGCCGCAGCCGGGGGCGGCGGCGGCGCGTCCGCGCCGCGAGGCGGGCCGCCCGGCCGGGCCGGAGAGCCGCGCGCCCGGACGGAGGCGCGATGGCTGACCGGCACGACGTGGTGATCGTCGGGGGGGGCCACAACGGGCTGGTGGCGTCGGCGTACCTCGCGGCGCGCGGGCTGGAGGTCCTGGTCCTGGAGCGGCGGGCGTTCGTGGGGGGGGCGTCGGTGACCGAGGAGCCGTGGCCGGGGTTCAAGGTCTCGACGGCGGCGTACGTCATCAGCCTGCTGCGGCGCGAGGTGGTGCGCGACCTGGACCTGAAGCGGCACGGGCTCACGATCTATCCTCAGGATCCGCCGTACTTCCAGCCGTATCCGGACGGCCGGCATCTGATGATCTGGAACGACTACAACAAGACGCGCGCGGAGATCCGCAAGTTCTCGGCGAAGGACGCGGACGTCTACGAGGACTACGAGAAGGCGCTGAACCGGCTGGCGGAGTTCGTCGAGCCGCTCCTGATGATGACGCCCCCGGACCCGACGTCGTCGCGTTTGCGCGATCTGCTCGGGCTCCTGAAGGTGGCGCGGCTGGCGCGCGGGCTGAAGAAGGACCTGTACGGCGAGATCGAGATCCTGGTCGCGAGCGCCAAGGACTTCCTCGACTCGTGGTTCGAGTCGGAGGAGCTGAAGGCGCTCCTCTGCGGCCAGGCGGTGATCGGGACGTTCGCGGGGCCGCGCACGCCGGGGACGGCGTACGTGCTGTTCCACCACGTCATGGGCGAGGTGGACGGGATGCGCGGCTGCTGGGGGGTGGTGCGCGGCGGCATGGGGCAGGTGTCGGAGTGCATCGCCCGGGCGGCGCGCGAGCGGGGGGTGACGATCCGCTGCGGCGCAGCGGTCGAGAGGATCCTGGTCCGGGACGGCCGGGCGGAGGGGGTCGTCCTGAAGGGGGGCGAGGAGGTCCGGGCGCGCGCCGTGGTCAGCAACGCCGATCCGAACATCACCTTCCTGAAGCTCATGGACGCGCGGCGCGATCTGCCGCCGGAGTTCGTGCGCGCGATCGAGCGCTTCCGGATCACCGGGTCGTCGATCAAGGTGAACTACGCCCTGTCCGAGCTGCCGGACTTCACGGCGCTGCCGGGGAAGGCGCCGGGGCCGCAGCACCGGGGGACGATCGACATCTGCCCGTCGCTCGACTACATGGAGAAGGCCTACGACGAGGCGAAGTACGGGCAGTGGTCGTCGCAGCCGTTCCTCGAAGCCGTGATTCCGACGGTCTACGACGACTCGATTGCGCCGGCGGGGCAGCACATCATGTCGGTCTTCTGCCAGTTCGGGCCGTACGAGCTGAAGGGAGGGACCTGGGACACCGAGAAGGAGAAGTTCGGCGACCGGGTGACGGAGATCTTCACGCGCTACGCCCCCAACTTCAGGGGCTCGGTCCTGCACCGGCAGGTGTTGAGTCCGCTCGACCTCGAGCGGGACTTCTCATTGACGCACGGCAACATCTTCCAGGGGGACATGACGCTCGACCAGCTCTTCTTCATGCGCCCGGTGCCGGGGGCGGCCGACTATCGCACTCCCGTGCGCGGCCTCTACCTGTGCGGGGCGTGCACGCATCCGGGCGGCGGCGTCATGGGGGCCGCGGGGTACAACGCGGCACGCGAGATCGGGCGCGATTTCCGCAAAGGGGCGCTGCGCTAGCCTGCCGGCCGGGACTGGGCGTGCCCGCGGAGCCCGGCCCGACGGGGCCCGGGTGAACGAAGAGGGCCTCCGGGTCGCCCCGGAGGCCCTTCGAATTCCAGCGCTCGACCGAGAAAGCCGGACTTACGCCTTCTCGTGGCTCTCGCCGTGCTTGCAGCAGGCGCCTGCCGGCATCTGGGCCCACTCCTGGACCGCCTTGATGGTCTCGGGAGTGCTGCCGACCAGCGTGAACGTGCCGCCGTCGTCGGCCATCTCGACCTTGGTGGTCACGCCTTCCATGGACAGGGGGCAGCCCTCGCAGGGCTCGCCGTTGGCGTGGGCGGCGAGGTGCTCCTTGATGTGGCTGACGGCCTTGGCGTTCTTCCCCTTCAGGGTCACGATGGCGCCGTCGTCGGTCAGCTTCGCTTCCTTGACGACGTTCTTGTTCAGGTTGCAGTGCGCGCCCGCCTTCGCCTCTCCTCCCTTGCCGTGATCGCAGTTGGCTCCGGCGAACGCGAAGCCGGTCAGGGCGACGGGGAGCACGAGCGCCAGGACCGCCTTGCTCTTCAGGACATTCCTCATGTTGGTCTGCCTCCTTGGCAAGCACCCATCTTACCCGAGCCGCGGGCCGGCGACCAGCCCCGCGGCGGTCGTGGCGACCTATCCGTGCGGGCCTGGGCTTGACTACACGTCAATCCCCTGGATAGAATTCGACCACGATACTTGGGGAACCCACTCTATCCTGGCTAGTTGGAGGGACTCCGATGATGCGGAGCCGGTCCTTCCTGAGTCGTATTGTAGCGGCATGCTGCCTTTTGGCGATGGAATCAGCCTCATTCGCCTCACCCGTTGCTCCAGTCAACGTCGTGATCAAGGTGGCCGTCGTTGACATTGATCTCTCGCTCAAACCGGTACCGAAGCACCCGTTTGAAATCCTGCCTCTGGCAGAGGCAGGAGGCGACAAGGTTGCTATCACCACATCGTTCACCGGGGAGGGCCAGGTTCAACTAGGACCCGGACACTATCGGATTCGTTCCATGGCGCCAGTGCAGCTCGGCCTGCGTCGAATGGAATGGGACTTTGCGTTCGAGGTTATCAGTGGCCGTGCGGTGACGATCGAGTTGAGCAATGACAACGCACTCATCGGCACGCCCTCCGTGCCTGTTCCTGTCCGGCCAAAGTCCACTGCGACAGAGGTGTTCCAGGCGCTGCGTGATTCCGTGGTAACAGTCGAGTCCGAAGGGGGCCATGGCTCTGGCTTTCTAGTAGACGAGCGGGGCCTCCTGATCACAAATGAACATGTCACCTCGGGAAGTCGCTTTTTCACGGTCAGTTTTGACGACGAACACCGGCTGCCCGCGACTGTCATCGCCTCAGATGCACGCGAGGATGTCGCTATCCTCGTGATCAACCCGAAAGCGATGCCGCCTCTCGGCGTGATAAGGCTCGCCGCAGATTCCGCTGAGCAGCCGCCAGTCCGAGAGGGGGACGAGATCTTCGCGATTGGAAGCCCTCTTCATCAACAGAAAATCATCACCGCGGGGATCGTCAGCAAAGTCGAAACTGGCGCAATCATCAGCGACGTCATGATCGATCACGGCAACAGCGGAGGGCCCCTACTCAACGCTGAGAAAGAAGCGATCGGAATCAACACCTTTGGAGAAGGACGCGGGATTTCTGGAACCGTGAGAATATGGAAGGCATTCCCCGTGTTAGAGGAGGCCAGGAAGAAGCTCAGCGGATTCACCCTGCCGTCTTCGGATTTTCGGCCTCCGATCCCGCGGACACGTTATCCCGCGGATGCACTGAAGCAGATTGTCTTGGCTGAAGACTTCGATCTGGAGAATTACCACATCGTGACTCGGCGCTTTGATGTCTTCCTTCTCACTCCGCCTGCTCTCTGCTACTTCGACCATCAGGATGACATCAAGGCCGCCCAGGGCCGGCAGCAGCGGCGCAAGAAGGTCTCTGCAGCCGACACCTACGATCCTGTCGCTGATATCAAGGGTTGGGCTCAGTACGTCGGCCAGTACAGCGCGATTGTAAAGATCGTCATCATTCCCCGGATCAAGCCGACTTTCGGTTCAGCTTTCGCGGCCGGCCTGGTAGGCTCGAGCGCGGTCATGCGCTACCGATACCAAGGAGATGTCGATACTCTGCGGCTCATCCGGGATGGCAAGGAAGTACAGCCGATCCGAATCGGTCGGGCGCCCGTAGGGCAGCGGTTCGCTGGTCCTGCCGGACACATGGAAGATGTGGCATACCTCGGATTCGCAGAGTTTCTGCCCGAGGCATTTGAACCAGCGAGAGCGGAGGGAGATCACCTTGGGCTTGAGATACTCAATGAAGCGAAGCCTGATGCGATCACCAGCGAAGAGATCGGCGGGGATCTTCTCCAGAGAATTTGGAGAGACTTCGCACCCCTGAGAGCTCCGGCTTCGCGCTGACTTTCTCCTCTATCTGAACTTCCTCACGCGCTGCCTGGTCCGGTGCTACGGCAAAAACTTCTCAGTATGCTTGAGCTTTTCCGGAAGATAGGTGTCGATGACGTAGTTGAGCCCCCACTTGGCGAGGGCCTGCTGCTCGGCGCGGACGCCCATCTTCAGGAGGTGCTCCATGGCGGCGACCCAGGGCTTGTGGTGCTGGAAGAACGGGTCGTTCTTGATGGCGTCGCGGGCCCGCTTGATGTCGACCTCCTTCAGCGGGTGGGTGGGGAGCTTGTAGTCGACGATGTCCTGCGGCGTGATCCCCATGTAGCGCGCCTGGGGAACGCAGAAGTACTCGTTGAGGTGGGCGGCGTTTCCGGACCCGACCTTGAGGGTGCGGTAGATGTTCGAGATGCCGTACGGGTCGCCGTCGACGAACACGTAGACGGGGATCTTCTTGAAGTCGGCCAGGCGGCGGATGAAGCGGCGGCAGGCGCGCGTCGGCACGCCCCCCATCGAGACCAGGATGCAGTTGGCGGTCTTCCAGTACTTGTGCTTCACCAGGCGCTGGAACATGCCGGCGGTCTCGATCACCAGGATGAAGTCGGCGTCGGTCTCGAACTTCAGGTGCTCGACCGAGATCGGGATCGAATAGGCGCCGGAGCCGAACTTGGTGCAGTCGATGCGCAGGGGCTTGCCGGTCTCGGAGTCGCGGTCGACGATGACGAGCTTCCCGGAGATCTCGCCCCCCTTCTCCTCCGGCACGAAGCCGATCTGCTCGCGGTTGACCTCGAACAGCGCCTCGACGTCGTCCATCACGGCATCGGATTCGGGCTGCTCGAGGAAGCGCGCCGCGTCCCAGTTCTTCGAGACGTAGTACGCCTCCCTCTTGGTGGCGATGTCGTCCTGCGAGATCAGCTCGCGCGACAGCGCCATCATGCGCAGGGTCTGCGCGAACGTCTTGACGGTCGAGACGGTGAGGGTGCGCTCCTTCTTCCGGCCGCGCATCTCGAAGTGCCCCTTCTTCGGGTCGTACTTGACGTTGCTCAGGCTGCGCAGCGGGAACTTGAGATTGGGCTTCTGCCGCTTCAGGATGGTCTTGCGGACCTCCTCCGCGGTCTGCTCGATCTTCTTCAGGGCCGGGGACGGCATCGTCTCTCCCTTCAGCGCGCGCCGGCGCGCGCCGTCATCACGAAGGCATGCAGCGGTATCCGGACCGGGCGGTCCCCGAACTGCTTCGCCACCGTCAGCGCGACGGCGGAGATCACGTCGGCGACCGGCACGATGTTGCGCTCGCGGATCGCGCTGCCGACCGGGTTCCCCTCGACCAGGCCGGTCGCCAGCTCGCGCGCCGTCGGGCTCTCCCCCTGGAACGCGACCGGGTCGATCCGCACCTCGGTGAAGCCGGCGCCGCTCGCCATCTCCTGCAGCGCGTCCATATCGTGCAGGCTGAACGGGACCTGGTAGAACGTCGGCGGATCGCTGGGGAAGAACGACGCGATCTTCTCGTGCGCGATCTTGGCGAAGGTGTTCTTCTCGAGCGAGTCCCAGACGCTGAGCAGAAGCGTCCCGCCGTCCGCCAGCACGCGCCGCGCCTCCTTGAGCGCCAGCGGCTTGTCCGGCACGAACATCAGGCCGAACTGGCAGACGACGACGTCGAACGACTTGTCGGGAAACGGCAGGGCGCAGGCGTCCGCCTGCTGCCAGTCGATGCCGCGCACCCCTTCGAGCCTGCGCCGGGCGTGGTCGATCATCGGCTGGTTCAGATCGGTCGCGACGAGCCGCGCCCCCGCGGGCAGCCGCTCCCTCAGCTGCCGCGTGACGATGCCGGTGCCGCAGGCGATCTCCAGGACGCGCGTCCCCTCGGCGGCCGGGAGGCGGCGCGCCAGGTCGCGCGCGTACGGCTCGAACAGCACCGGCCCCAGGTGCCGGTCGTAGTTCTCCGGGATCGATCCGGTGAAGTGAGCGTTCGGGTCGGTCATGGCAGCCGGCTCTTCTCGAGGGTTTCCGTGAGCGTCTTCACGATTTTGTCCTCCTCCGTCTTCGTCAGTCCGAGGATCTCCTTGAGGGCGATGCCGATGTGCGGGATGTACGACGTGATGTAGGAGCGCTTCTGCTCGGCCTCGGCCAGGCGGCGCCGGTGGCGCAGGTAGGAGCCGAGGCGGCGGCCGACCTCCTGCAGGGCGAGCCTGAGCTCGCGGATGATCTCGGGGTACGAGGCGATCGCCTCCTTGCTCTCCGAGGTGAACGGCACCCAGACGCTGGCCATGTGCACGAACAGGACCATCGGCGCCGCCGGCAGCGCCCCCTTGCTCTGCTGCATGCCGTAGTTGCGCCAGTCGGTGGTGAGGGCGCCGCGCGTGATGGCGCAGGCCGACTGCTGGTACTGCAGCGGCACGCGGTTGGCGAAGCGCCACAGATCGATCAGCTCTTCGGCCGGCAGCTCGCCGCCGTACGCCAGGCCCGCCTCGACGACGAACGGGTTGCCGCGGTAGACCGCCGGAGGCCGCGTGGCCGAGGTATAGAAGTCGGCCTTGAGCGTCTGCTTCAGCCCCTCGAGGATGAGTCCCTCGCCGATCGGCACGATGGTCGAGGCCGGCGGCGCCATGATCTTCACCTTCGGGATGGCGCGGAACAGCGTCTCGACCTGGGCGACGGTGAGCGAGCGCGGCTTGGCGTCCGGGTCGAGCCCCGCCGCGGCGCAGATCTCCTCCGCCACCTTGGCGCTGACCCGCGAGAAGTCCTGCTGCAGCGCGCCGCGCAGCGACCGTCCCTTCGTGTCGCGCAGCATCGAGATCAGGACACCCAGCTCGACCCCGTACGGGTGCGGCCTGATCGCCAGGGGCTCGCGCGGCAGCTCGGAGGTCAACCGCTCGCGCCGGAACTCGTCCCCCTTGGGCGGGCGGTAGTGCACGGTGGCGTGCGGGTTGGCGAGCGCCGACTGCACCACGTAGTCGTCCACCGACCGGCGCCCCTTCTTGTAGGTGCCGGCGATGTCCATCTCGACGCGCGTGCCGTGCTCCTGGTCCCACGGCACTTCGCGGTCCGTGAGCACCTTGGGCTCGTTGCGCGTCGTGTCGATCTGGATCTCGAAGAAGTGGGCCGGCCGGCTCTTGCCCGTGCGCGACGTGATGCGGATCGGCTGCCCGGTCGTCAGCTGCGCGTACATGCCGGCGGCCGAGATGCCGATCCCCTGCTGCCCGCGGCTCTGCCGCAGGATGTGGAACTTCGAGCCGTACAGGAGCTTCCCGAACACCTTCGGGATCTGGCCGCGCACGATCCCGGGCCCGTTGTCGGTGATCGACAGGCGGAAGCGGTCCTCCGCCAGCTCCTCGATGGCGACGGTGATCTCCGGCAGGATCCCCGCCTCCTCGCAGGCGTCGAGGGAGTTGTCCACCGCCTCTTTTGTCGCGGTCAACAGCGCCTTGGCGGGATTGTCGAATCCGAGGAGGTGCCGGTTCTTCTGGAAGAATTCGGCGACGGAGATCTCGCGCTGCCTCTTGCCGAGCGACTCGGCCGTCTCGCGCCGCCGCGCGGCCGGAGCCTTCGCGGGGGGCGAGGCCGCCTCCGGCGCCGCTTGAGTCTCCGGTGCGGCGTCCGGCACGACCTCGAGGGCGGCGACTTTGGCGGCCGGGCGCTTCGGGGCCGCGGCCTTCGCGGCACGGCGCTTGGTGCCCGGCGCTCCCGCGGGTGCCGCCCCCTTGCGATCGGCCCGGAACAGATCCATCTGCACGACTTTTCCCTTGCCCTTCTTCTGGCCCGCCCTGGACGGCGCTTTCGGCGATCGCGCCGTTGCCCCGGCTGTCTTCGCCTTCCTTGCCATCGCGGAATTCTATCAGAGTCGCCGCGTCGCGCCCCGGGAAGGAATCGGGCCGCACCGAGACCAAGGGTGCGGCCCGTACTTCGGGGCTCGCTTGTCCGCAGCGATCGGCGCCGCGCCGATCGCCTTGACAGCACGGGGCCCGAACCTAGATTCAGAGTCGTCGCGCCCCGTCCCTGGCGACCGGAGTCCTCACGAACGTGACGGAACTACGAATCCGTGATCGCCGCCTCCCGCCGGCCCCCGTTTCCTCCCGCATCATTTATATGACCTTCCTCATCGGCAGCGCCCTGGCGCCGGCCGCGGCCTTGGCGGACGGCGAAGGGTTCTACGGCCCGCTGGAGCTCAAGAGCAGCGAAACGCAGCTCATGAAGAACGCCGGCGCCTACGAAGACCAGTTCGTCCGCCGGGGCTACCGCTACGACGCGCCCGAGCTCGAGGCGGCGCTGTCGCGCCTCGGCGCGCAGCTCGCGCCGAAGCCGACCGATCCGTACATGCGCTACCGCGTCCACGTCCTGCGCGACGCCGCGGCCAACGCCTTCGCCCTTCCGGACGGCCAGCTGTACGTGAACACCGGACTCCTGGCGCAGATCGAGAACGAGGCGCAGCTCGCCGCCGTCCTGGCCCACGAGGTGCAGCACACGGCCGGCCACCACGGCATCCTGTCGTACCGATCGGCGCGCCGCAAGACCATCGCCGGGGCGATCCTCGGGCCACTCACCCTCGGCGTCGGCGATTACTTCCTCGCCATGAGCGTCTTCGGCTACGGCCGCGACCTCGAGGAGGAGGCCGACCGGCTGGGGGCGAAGCGGATGCTGAAGGCCGGCTACGACCCCAGGGAGATGCGCGGCCTGTTCGAGATCCTGATGCAGGACCCCGAAGGGGAGAACCCGGACTTCAAGTCGAAATGGAACACGCATCCCCAGCTCGAGGCGCGCATCGCCTACACGCAGGAGATGATTCCGGGCCTGACGCAGGGGGCCGACCTCGCCGCCCTCAAGGTCGGCGCGCGCGGCTACCGATCGCTCGTGCGGCGCCTCTCCCTCGAGACCGCGCAGGACCTGATCGCCGCCGACCGTCCGCGGTCCGCCGTCGCCCTGGCGAAGCGCCTGGTCCGCGAGGACGAGAGCGACCCGGCCGCCCAGGTGACCCTGGGGGACGCGCGCCTCGCCCTCGGGCCGCGGGCCCTGTTCGAAGGGGAGGCCGGCCCGACCAACAAGCAGAAACTGAGAAACGCCGTCACGCGCGAGCGCTACACGCGGAGCGAGCGCGAGGCGCGTCTCCTCGAGACCCCCGAGGGGCGCGCGGCGCAGAAGCAGAACCTCGACTCCGCCCAGCAGGCGTACATGCGCGCCCTGGCGCTCGACCCGGGGGCCGCCGAGGCCCACCGCGGCCTCGGCTACGTCCTCAAGCGCCAGAAGCGCTTCGTCAACGCCGGCAAGGAGTTCGTCATCTACCTGCGCGCCCGCCCCGCAGCGCACGACAAGGGCGTCATCCTGAACGAGATGAAGGACATCAACGCGGCCATCAAGACCGGAGGAAAGACCCGATGAAGACGTCATCCCGACCGAACTCGCGGACCACGCGGTCCCTGATCGCCCTGGCGCTCGTGCTCGGCGTCGCCTCGTCGGCGGCGGCCTTCGCCCGGGGGTACATGACCGCCGGCTTCCTGGGCAAGAAGTCCCGGCCGATGACGGTGGCCCTGCTCCTGCCGCACGCCGAGTTCGTCAAGGAAAAGGTCATCATGACCGACCAGATGGTGCAGGAGAGCGCCGCGCTGGAGAACGAGGGCTTCGCCGCGTTGAAGGCGATGCTCGCAGCGAAGGGGTACAAGGTCCGCGCCGTGACGTCCCAGGAGCTCGGGCGGAGCGCCGCCCTCGGCGCCCTCGCCCGGAAGATGAACGACCGCTATGACGAGGAGTGGTCCAGGATCGTCCGGCGGCCGAAGCAGGTGCGCCAGCACCGCTACACGGCCGGCGAGGCCGCGGTGAAGCTGTGCGCCTTCCTCAAGGTGGACGGCGTGGCGCTCGCCCGCATCCAGGCGGTCGGCGTGTCCAAGGGGAAAGCCACCATGCGCGCCATCTTCGGCTCCACCAGCGCCGCCCCCCGCAGCTTCGCCCGCATGGACCTGACCGTGTTCGAGGGCCGGCAGGGGTTCGCCGAGGGCTATTTCAGCGGCTACGAGAACACGTCCTACAGCCAGCTCACCAAGAAGGCGGCCCTGGTGATGGGACAGGTCAGCGAGAACCTGCTCCGCAAGTACCCCGAGTCATCGGAGGTCCGGATCGTCGAGGAATCCGAGACCACCGAGGTGAAAGACTCCGACAGCGCCGGCGCCGACCCCGTCGGCGAGTTCGAAGCCCTCCTGGACCGCCACCCGAGCAGCAATCACCCGAAAACCGGCAGCCAGCCAAAATCCAGCGACTGACCGCAAAGCAAACGAGCAGCGCCGGGAACGATCGACCGGCCCGCACTTCGGGGCTAGGCCGTCCGCAGCCGGCGGCGCCGCGGCCTGCGCCCGCCGGGGCTTGTGAGACCTCGCGCCGGGCCCCGCCGCGCGACCTTCAGCGCGGCGGGTGGGCGCGAGGCGAACAGAGGGGAGGCTCGCGCAGCGAGCCGGACCCGTCCTCGGCGGGCGCAGGCCGCGGCGCCACCGGCTGAGGAAGGCTGGCGGTCAGCGCGGGAAGGCGAACTTGATCCCGGGGACTGCCCGCTCCGCGGCCCCCACCTTGTACATCTCCCGCGGCGCGTAGTTCAGCAGGCGCGCGAAGACGATGTACGGGACCTGCTCGATGCGGGTGTTCAGGATGGTGACTGAATCGTTGTAGAACTCGCGCCGGTCGGCGATCTCGTTCTCGAGGGACGTGATCCGCCCCTGCAGCTGCAGGAAGCTCTGGCTCGCCTTGAGGTCGGGGTAGCTCTCGGCCACCGCGAACAGGCTCTTCAGGGCGATCGCCATCTGAGAGCCCGCCAGCCCCTTGGCCGCGGGGCCCCGGGCCTCGAGGTAGCGCGTGCGCGCCTCGATGACCCTCTGGAGCGTCTCCCTCTCGTACTGCATGTGCCCCTCGCAGATCGTCACGAGCTTCGGGATCTCGTCGTAGCGCTGCTTCTCCAGGACCTCGATGTTCGACCAGGACTTGTCGACGTTGACCCGGACCGAGACCAGTTGGTTGTAGATCCCGGCCAGGTAGCTCAAGGCGATCACGACCGCGAGGGCCATGACGATCAGGACGACGATGCCCATGCCAGCCTCCCCGATATCAAAATCGTCACCGCCGCGCGCCGGCGGCCGCGATGGGGAATATAGCCCGCGGCTCCTGCGGCGCAAGGCGGGTCGTTTCCGGAGTTGCTCCGCGCCGGGGTTCTGGGCATAGTTACGTCCATGCGAATCGCCCCCGATCGCCTGCCGGCGCCGGCAGGCCTGGCCCTGGTGGCCGGCATCGCGCTGATCGTGTCCGCCTGCACGGGGGCCTCCGGCCCCGCGCCCCCCGCCGGTCCGCAGGGGGAGGGGACGCGGAAGATGGCGGAGCGCCTCGCGCAGCTGGGGAGAGACATCAATCTGCAGGAAAACCCGTGGTGCAACAAGGAGCGGGCCGAGCTCATCCGCGGCGTGCTCGAGAAGTCGGTCGACCCCCAAGAGTACTTCGACCTGCAGCCGGACTTCGCCGAGGAGCTCCTGAAGGCGGGCAAGTCGGAGGAGGCGATCCAGGCCCTTCTCGATCTGCAGAAGACCGCCGACTCGGGCAAGCGACGCCCCACCCCGCGCAACCGGCTGTTCATGCGGCACCACCTGGCGATCGCCTACCTCCGGCTGGGGGAGCAGCAGAACTGCCTGACGCGCCACACCACCGAGTCGTGCATCCTGCCGATCAAGGGTGGCGGGCTCCACGGGCGCCCCGAGGGCTCGACGCAGGCGATCCGCATCCTCATGGAGGAGCTGAACGACCAGCCGGACGACCTGAGCGCCCGCTGGTGGCTGAATCTCGCCGCCATGACGCTGGGGGATTACCCCGACAAGGTCGAGGAGCGCTGGCTGATCCCTCCCGGAGCATTCGAGTCCGACTACGACATCAGGCGGTTCCACGACCGGGCGCCCGAGCTGAAGCTGGACGTGAACGATCTCGCCGGCGGCTCCATCGCCGAGGACTTCGACCTCGACGGCGATCTCGATCTGGCCGTCTCGACCGTCGCGGTGGACGGCCCCATCCGCTATTTCCGCAACAACTCCGACGGCTCCTTCACCGAGCGCACGGCCGAGGCCGGTCTCACGGGGGAGGTCTGGAGCCTGAACATCGTGCAGACCGACTACAACAACGACGGCTGGCCCGACATCCTGATGCTGCGCGGCGGCTGGCTGGGCCGGGGAGGGCACCTCCCCAACTCGCTCCTGAAGAACAACGGCGACGGGACGTTCGAGGACGTCACCGAGAAGGCGGGACTGCTCAGCTTCCATCCGACCCAGACGGCGAGCTGGCTCGATTACGACAACGACGGCTGGCTCGATCTGTTCATCGGCAACGAGTCGACCAAGCGCGACCCCAACCCGAGCGAGCTGTTCCACAACAACCGGGACGGGACGTTCACCGAGTGCGCCGCGCTCTCCGGCGTCACCGTGGACTGCTTCGCCAAGGGGACCGCCGCCGCCGACTACAACAACGACGGACGGCCCGATCTCTACGTCTCCTGCCGCGAGGAGCCGAACCATCTGTACCGCAACGACGGGCCGAAGCCGGGCGGGGCCGGGCCGACCGCGTGGAGCTTCACCGACGTCACCGCCGAGGCCGGCGTGGCCGAGCCGATCTTCAGCTTCCCGACCTGGTTCTTCGACTACGACAACGACGGCTGGCAGGACCTGTTCGTCTCGGGCTACCAGGCGGAGGGTATCGGGGACTTCGCGGCCGAGTACCTGGGGCTGCCGCACAAGGCCGAGCGCGCCCGGCTGTACCACAACGAGCGCAACGGCCGATTCAAGGACGTCACGAAGGCGGCGCACCTCTACCGGCTGCTGCACACCATGGGATCGAACTTCGGGGACCTCGACAACGACGGCTGGCTCGATTTCTACCTGGGGACCGGCGACCCGAACCTCGGCACCCTGATCCCCAACCGGATGTTCCGCAACGCCGAGGGGCGCTTCTTCCAGGACGTGACCACCCCCGGGGGCTTCGGGCACCTCCAGAAGGGGCACGGCGTGTCGTTCGCCGATTTCGATCACGACGGCGACCAGGACATCTACGAGGCGATGGGGGGCGTGTACCAGGGGGACTTCTACCGGAACGTTCTGTACGAAAACCCGGGACACGGGAACCACTGGATCAAATTGAAGCTCGAAGGGGTCCAGTCCAACCGCGCCGCCCTGGAAGCGCGGATCCGGATCCTCGCCGACACGCCGGAGGGGACGCGCGAGATCCACCGGACCGTCACGACCGGCGGCTCCTTCGGGGCGAACCCGCTGCGCCAGGAGATCGGCCTCGGCCGGGCCACCGCGATCCGCGAGATCCGGGTGACCTGGCCCACGTCCGGGATCGTCCAGACCTTCAAGGACGTCGGGATCGACGGGGTCTATTCGATCAAGGAAGGGGAGGAGGCGCTGGTGCCGCGCACGCTCCGGCCGTTCACCCTCGGGGCGCAGCCGGAGGTCGCCTCCCGCTGACGGCCGTCACCAGCGGACGATCCACCCGCCCGGAAGGATTCCCACCCGCGCCAGAAGCGACACGCTGAATACGACGACCACGCCCGCCCCGCCCGCGAGCGCCGCCCCCGCCTGCAGGGCCAGTCTCCCCACGAGCCACTTCTCGCTGCGATCGGCGATCACGAAGGTCGTCTCGTCGCTCCCCTTGCCGATCAGGACGTCGTCCTCCGGCGGGGCCGCGGGAGCCGACGCCGCGTCGCGCACCACCTCGTCCTGCACGGCGCGCACGGCGTTCCCCCATTCCTCGGTGCTGATCCGGCCGTCGCGATCGGCGTCGAACGTGCTCATGCGCTGCGCATCCCCCTTCAGCTCCCGCAGCCGATCGTGCAGAGTCGCGCGGCTCTCGAGCGCCAGGTCCCGCACCCGCCTCACGGTCCCCGCGACGAACACCTTCTGCCCGCTTACGATCCACCACTCCGTGTATCGCTTGCGCCGCCCGAAGAAGCCCTCGCCCCGCTCGACCTTCCTGAACGACTGCCGCAGCACCGTCTCCGCCCCCGCCGGGTCGACCAGGATCGTCCCGGTCGGGTCCTGGAGGTGGAATGGCACTCCCGAGTCCCCCGATTCGATCGTCACCCACGTGCGGCCCCCCCGGCTTCTCGTCCGTTCCTCCTCCACCTTGTAGCGGAAGTAGACGCACGGGATGTCGGAGTAGGGGGCCGCTACGGTCGCCTTCGCCCTCGCCAGCCCCGCCAGCTCGACGAATCCCATCGCCACCGATCGGATCCTCGACGTCGGGACGTTTTCGATCAGCCGCTTGCGCCTCAAGAGGACGAACCCGAAAAGGAGGAGCGCCCCCCCTCCCAGGACCGCCAGCGCGTCGTACAGCCCGTGCCGCCATGAGCCGTCCCCCCGGAACGGCCCCAGGATCTGGAGGACCGCCAGGCCGCAGCCGGCGACGATGGCGGTGCGAATGAGGTTCTGCCTGCTGAAGTCCAGCCTGAAGTCCATCGGCCCCCGGGCATCCGAGCGTTGCTGCCGCACTCAATATTGGGTCGGCAGTCCGCCCCGGCAAGCCGCCTCTCCACCTTCAGCCGGCACACCTCGAGCGCGCGCACAGCCATGGTGTTGGAGACTCGAGACACCCCTGGGCACAGGTGGGGGGCCGCAGCGCGGGGCGGCGATTTCGAGCCGCGCCATGCGCGTGAGCGAGGCACCGCGCAGCCTTCGCGAGCGAGCCATGAGCCGCCCCGCGCTGCGGCCCCCCACCCGGGACTAGAGAGGCCGCGCCTCCACCGGCTGCACGGCCAGCGGCACCACGCCGCGATCGAGAACCCCCGTGGCCAGGACCTCCTGCACCGCCACGGTGTAGTCGCCGGGAGGAATCGATTCCGCGGGGAGAGGCACGTGCACCTTCCCGTCTGCGCCGATGTCCCGGGGTTCGATGGCAACGATCTTCACGATCGCGTCCCCCTTCCGGATCGCGAGTCGCAATTCCGCGCCTTCGCCGCCGGACCCTTCCGGCATCCTGAAGCCGCACACGAGCGGCTCTCCCTGCCCGTAGACAGCCTTGAGGGCGGGACCGATCGTGGGCTCGCGGTCCGCGCCGGTAACCGCCGTTCCGGCATCTCCCTCCGGCAGATCGATCCAGAGACTTCGTTCCTGCAGCGAGTAGATCGACAGGCCGAGGACCCGGCCCTCCGTGGGCCCGGCCGGCGGGAGGGACAGTCGAGTGCCGCCGACCATCCCCCCGGCGCCGTCCCGCACGACGGCGGTGATCGTCTGGCTCCCGGCCGGCAGCGAGACCCTGTGGACCAGGTCGATCCCGATCGTGCCCGGCCGTCCGTGCTCGGGACGCAGCGCCACGCTCAGCGTTCGGGATGCCCGCACCGTCTCCTTCCTGGCATCGTCCACGGCGACCAGCCCGACCTCGAGATGGGCCGTGGGCCGTCCGTCCTCCGGCAGATAGACGATCCTGTCCCCGGGCACGTGCAGGATCAGATCCGCAATCCGCCCCGACCGGCCCACCGGGCCGGTGACGGCGCTCAGCCCGACCCCCATCTCGGAATACATCTCCGGCACCGTGTACGCCGCCAGGATCGTCCGCTCACGCGCCTCCTCGGGTTTCAGCCGGGTGAATCCCTTCCGCCAGCGCACGCGTGCGTCCCTGTTCCGGCATTTCACCAGCACCTCGTGGAAACGGCCGTCCGGCGGGCCCTGCGGCTGAAACCCGAGGATGTAGTAGGTCCGGCTGCTCGTGTCGAAGTCCTGCAAAACCTGGAAGAAGTCGTTCGAGGCCGAGGCGAGCCCGCCGGTATTGAGGGCGATCGACCTGAGCGAGTCGGTGCGACGCCGGGCCGCCCGCAATTGCCGGGAGTCCCCCGCTTCCAGGCCCCGGGTCTGGAGGCTGTGGATCGTGACACCGCGCGCGGCCGCCGCCTGCACCAGCGCCTGGAGATCGGACGACAGGGACAACGACGCGACCCGGAGGAGCAGGCGATTGTCCTTGACGCGTGCGAGGATCCGCTCGGCGTACGCCAGCGCCGGATTTTCCGGCATGCCGTCCCCCATGTAGACGATCGCCTTGTAGCCGCGCCATCCGGCGACGGAGTCGACGAGCGTCCGGATGGCGCGGAGAACGTCGCGCAGATGGGTCGCCTCCTCCCGGCCATAGGCCTCGGCGAGGTATTTGGCCTTTTCCACCTGATCACCAGGGCGCAGAAGCGCCGCGGCCTCGCCATCGATCTTCTGGGTCGGGCCGGGACCCCCGGAGCCCGCGCCTTGGCCTCTCGACCCGCCCGCGCCTCCCTGGCTCTTACCGCTCCCCATGGGGGATGATTGTTTCGGGTCCGAGATGGAGGACGTCTGGATCGCCTCCGTGACCAGGCGTTCGATCTCGTCGTCGTGCCTCTGCTGCTCGGCGGCGAAATCGGAGATCCGTCGAACCTCGTGCAGGCTCTGGTCGATCACCCCGCGCAACGCGTCGCGGTCGGTCGTGAAATCGTGCAGGATCCTCAGGCCCGTGTCGTACGCGGCGATCCCGACCTGGTCGGAGGGCACCAGCCCCGACGAGAGGAACCGATGGGCGGCCTGCCGCGCAGCCGTCAGGCCGTTCGGTGCGGAGGTCCCGTCCTCGAAGAAGAGCATGAAGCGCCGGGGGAGGTCGGGCGGCCGGGCCGGCTCTCCCGGCGCCGGCTCCTGCGCCGCGGTCACCGCGCCACCCGCCTGCGGAGCGATCGCGCGCAGCTCGAACGAGGCGATCGGGCTCTTGTGCCCGTCCACCATCAGGATGAAATCGTCCGCCGTCAGTCCGGTCAGCGCCCGGCCGCGGGTGTCGGTGACATAGGTCTCGATCAGGACCAGCTCGCTGACGGCGCGTTCGATCAAGGGACGAGGGACCTCGGCCGGAGGCGTCTCTTCCCGGTCCCCCGGAGAGGCCCGTGGCAGGGCGGGCGCCGCGAGCAGCGCGGCCAGGATCGATGCGGTCAGCGGGACGATGCGGGTGCGGTGCGCGCCCATGGGATCTCCGCGTTGCCGACCATGCTACACCTTCCCGGCCCCGCGCAATCGCCCCTTGACCGGCGTCGGCGGGCGGGGTAACGTGACGGCTCCCTTGTGCCTCCCCTGCCGAGAGGCCGCGTCATCCGGAGCGAACGTGAGACGCCTCACAGTTCTTCGCAACTCCCTCGCCGGTCGGAGCGGGGCCCGGCGGCTCGCGCCGGCCGGCCCGGTCATCCTCCCCGTTGCTCTCGCCGTCGCTCTCGTGTCCTTCACCTCCGCAATCCCGCCGGCGGCGGCCGGGGCGCGGCTCGAGCGCAAGGTGGTCCCGACGTTTCAGTCGGTCCGGCTGACGCTCGATCCGGCGCAACCGATCTACAGCGGGACGACCCGCATCGAGCTGAGCGCTCGGGAGGCGACGTCTTCCTTCGACTTTCACGCCCGAGGCATCATCATCGAGCGCCTGGTCCTGGCCCGGCTGGCCGAAATAAAACCGGCGGGCAGCGAGGCTTCCCCAGGCGACCGCGAGATCCCCACTCAGCGCGCCACCGAGGGGGACCGGGTCGTCGTGACCACCGAGCGGCCGATCGACAAGGGGACCTACGCGCTCGACATCGACTTCTCCGTGACCTTCGACACGCAGGCGACCGGGCTCTACCGTCTTCAAGTAGACGGCGCCTGGTACGCCTTCACCCAGTTCGAGGCGACCGACGCGCGCGGGGCGTTCCCCTGCTGGGACGAGCCGGACTTCAAGATCCCGTTCCAGGTCACGCTGGTCGTGCCGAAGGGGGACATGGCGATCGGCAACACGCCGATCGTGCGCGAGAAGATGGAAGGGGACCGCCGGGTCGTCGAGTTCGAGAAGACGCCCCCCCTGCCGACCTACCTCCTGGCGATCGCCACGGGGCCGCTCGAGACCGTCGCCATGCAGGGGCTGCCCTTTCCGGGCCGCATCGTCACCGTGAAGGGAAGCGCCCGCCTGGCGCAGGAGGCGGCGCGCGTCACGCCGCCGATCACCCTGGCGCTGGAGAAGTACTTCGGCATCCCCTATCCGTATCGCAAGCTCGACGTCCTGGCGGTGCCGGAGTTCTGGCCGGGCGCCATGGAGAACGCCGGCGCCATCACCTTCGCCGACCGCATCCTGCTGATCGACCCGCGGGCCGCCAGCGTGGACCAGAGGCGCACCCTGGTCGTGATCGTGGCGCACGAGGTCGCGCACATGTGGTTCGGCGATCTGGTCACGATGAAATGGTGGGACGACCTGTGGCTGAACGAGTCGTTCGCCTCCTGGATGGGGGACAAGGTCTCGGACCAGACCTTCCCCGAGTTCAAGGCGGAGCTGGCCCAGGTGACCGGAATGAACGAGGCGATGACCACCGACGCGCGCCTGTCGACGCGCGCCATGCGGCAGCCGATCGAAGGGGTCGAGAACCTCGACCAGCTGGCCGACACGCTCGCCTACGACAAGGGGCAGGCGGTGCTCACGATGTTCGAGCGCTGGCTCGGCCCCGAGACGTTTCGCAAGGGGGTCGTCGAGTACCTGAAGGCGCACCAGTGGGGGAACGCCACCGCCTCGGACCTGTGGGCGTCGCTGTCGAAGGTGGCCGGCAAGGACATCGGCGCCGCCATGGGGACCTTCCTCGACCAGCCCGGCGTGCCGCTGGTCAAGGCCGAAGTCCTGCCCGACGGCCGCGTGCGCCTCACGCAGGCGCGCTTCCTGAACTACGGCGTCGCTCCGCCGCGGGCCTCGACGTGGCGGATTCCGGTCACCCTGCGATACCCCGACGGCGGCGCGACCCGCACCGAGACGCTGCTGCTCAAGGACGAGTCGACCATCGTGAGCCTGACCGCGAAGAAGCGCCCCGCCTGGATCCATCCGAACGCCGGAGAGACCGGCTATTACCGCTGGCAGGTCCCTCCCGCGATGCTGTCGGCGCTGGCGGCCGACGCTCCGAAGACGCTCACCCCGCGCGAGCGCGTCGGCTTCCTCGGCAACCTGGCCGCCCTCCTCGACGGCGGAGCGCTCAAGGGGGACGAGTACATGAGGCTCCTCGGGCGCTTCGCCAGCGACCCCGAGCCGCGCGTGGTCGGGGCGGTCCTGGACGGACTGGACAAGGTCAAGGAGGCGTTCGTCGTCCCCGAGCTCCAGGGACCGTTCGTCGCCTGGCTGCGCGCCACCCTGGGCCCGACGCTCGCCCGTATCGGACGCACCCGCGCCGAAGGAGAGGACGCGAGCGTGACGTCCCTGCGTCCCCGGCTTCTCGAGTGGCTGGGGAAGGAGGGGCGCGACGAGGCGGTCCTCGATGACGCCGCCTCGCTCGCCAGGGCCTATGAAACAGACCCGGCCTCGATCGACCCCGCCGTCGCCGGGATCGCCCTGCGCCTGTCGGCGCAGCGCGGCGACATGGCGCTCTTCAGCGCGTACTGCGGCCGCTTCGAGTCCGCGAAGATCCCGGCCGATCGCTCCCGTTACCTGGCGGCGCTCGGATCGTTCGAGAAGCCCGAAGTGGCCGATGCGGCGCTCGCCTATGCCCTCGCGGGACCGCTGCGGCCGCAGGAGATCCTGACCATCCCGCACTACCTCTACTCCACGCCGTCGAGCCGTCCGGCCGTGTGGTCCTGGGTCCGGACGAACTTCAAGGCCATCTCCTCGCGCGTCCCCCCGAACTACACCACCTTCTTGGTGTATTTCGCCGCCGGCTGCACGACCGGCCCGCTCGAGGAGGCGCGCGCCTTCTTCTCGAGCCCCGAGCACGACGCCCCCGGGGTTTCCGTCGAGCTCGCCAAGCTCGCCGACCAGGTGAACGACTGCGCCGCCCTCCGCCGCCGCGAGGAGCCGGCGGCGGCCGCCTTCCTGCGCGCCCCCGGCCCGGGCTCGGCTGCTGCAGGCACACGATAGGCGCCGTCAGCCGACACCCCGGCATGTTATCGTGCTCACGATGAGCCTCATCTCAACATCACCCCGACGGCGCGGTGAGACGGTGCCCCCTGCGTCATCCCGCCGTTCTGGCGTCCGGACTGTTGGTGAGCCTCTCCTGCTCAGACCTCCGCTCAAATGGGCAGGCGGTAAACGCTGGCAGATTCCGCATCTGCGCCCGCTATGGCAGGCTCAATCCGGTCGCCGCCTTGTGGAACCATTCTGCGGTGGGCTTGCGGTCACGCTTGGGCTCAGGCCCGAGCGCGCCCTTCTCAACGACGTCAATCCCCATGTCATCAGCTTCTATCGCTGGCTGAAGCGCGGCTTCCGGACTCAGCTGCCGATGAAAAATGACGAGAAGATGTACTACGCCCATCGAGAACAATTCAATGAGCTCCTCGCCGCGGGCCTCGGCGGCAGTAAGGATGCGTCAGCACTTTTCTATTACTTGAATCGTACGGGCTACAACGGCCTGTGCCGCTTCAACCGAAGGGGAGCGTTCAACGTCCCATTTGGTCGATATGCCTCAATTTCGTACAGGGATGACTTTCTGGAGTATCGCAAGGCATTCCGACGCTGGCAATTCATGAGCGTGGATTTCGAGGACATTTCGTTGGCCCGGGGAGATTTCGTCTACGCCGACCCGCCCTACGACGTGGAATTCACGAGTTACGCGAAGGAAGGGTTTTCCTGGCACGATCAGGTCCGGGCCGCCAGGTGGCTGGCGAAACATGATGGGCCCGTCATCCTGTCGAACCAGGCGACGGATAGAATCATGGATCTCTACAAATCCCTTGGCTTTGAGTTGACCATCCTCCGTGCCCCCAGGATGATCAGTTGCACCGGGGACAGAACCCCAGCCCAAGAGGTCTTGGCCCTCAAGAATCTTTGAATCCATGTCACCTCGCAACACGACGACTGGCAGTGTCCTGGAGCAGATGATCCTGCCGGCTTTACGGCGTGGTGGCTACGAAGTGAACCTGCAAGTGAACGTGGGCAAGAGGCTTGGCGGCGGTCGCCATATCGTGGACGCTGTCGCCGCGAAGCAGGGACTCCGGTGGCTCATCTCAATGAAGTGGCAGCAGGTCTCCGGTACGGCCGAGCAAAAGGTTCCGTTCGAGGTCATCTGCCTCGCCGAAGCTGTTCAGTCCGAATTATTCGAGGCAGCGTATCTGGTATTGGGCGGACCTGGCTGGAGCTTGCGTGACTTCTACACTGGCGACGGCCTCCGGCAGCATCTTTCGCATGCTCAAAAGATCCGCATCGTGAGCCTCGAGGACTTTGTCGCATCAGCCAATCAAGGCAGCCTGTAGAGTCCCGAAGTAACCTGCGTCAGCTCACGATCCCTTGCGGACCACGACGAGCCGCCGCGCCGCCTCGTTCCGGCGGACGGTGTGGCTGCCGTCCGGCCACCGCACGTCGATCGATTCGACCGTGGCCGCGCCCCCGAGTCCGAAGTGCAGCCGCGGATCGTGGCTGCTCAGGTAGGAGTCGCCGGACGCGATGTCGCGCCGCTGCGTCCGGCCGCCCGCGGTCACCTTGACCGTGGCGCCGATCGGGATCGCCGCTCCACCCGGGACCTCGCACGCCACCTCCAGCCATGACCCGGCCCCCCGGCCGTCGTTGCGCAGCAGGGCGGGCGGCGCGTCGAGGCGGGTGATCAGGATGTCCAGGTCGCCGTCGTTGTCGTAGTCCCCGATCGCCAGCCCGCGGCTCGACTCGAGCGATTGGAACCCCGGGCCGGCCTGCGCGGTGACGTCCACGAAGCGCCCTTCGCGGTTCTCCAGGAGAAGATTTCGCTGGCGGAAGGTCCCGAGGACCTCCGGGTGCCGGTCGATCTGCGGGTAGATGTGGCCGTTGGCGATCACCAGATCGAGGTCGCCGTCGTTGTCGAAATCGGCGAAGGCCGTGCCCCAGGACATCGGCGGGAAGGTGGCCGGGCCGACCCCGGTCTCCTCGCTGGCGTCCTCGAAGGACCCGCCCCCCAGGCCGCGGTAGAAGGTCGAGAAGTCTTCCGAGAAATTCGTCGTGACGAGATCGAGCCTGCCGTCCCCCGTGGCGTCGCCGACCGCCACCCCCATGCTGGCCTGCGCCGCGCCGTTCGCGTCGAGGGCGCACCCTGACCAGACGCCGACCTCCTTGAACGTCCCGTGCCCTTCGCTGCGGTAGAGGTAGTTCGGATCGGAATCGTTCGCGACGTAGAGATCGAGATCGCCGTCGTCGTCGAAGTCGGCGGCGCGGGCGGCGAAGCCGAACGCCCGGCCCTTGTCCAGGAGCCCCGCCTCGGCCGTGGCATCCACGAACCGCCGGCCCCCTTCCGACCTGAAATAGTGATCCGGCGCCCCGGTGAGGCCGAACGGGCCGAACGCGACCTTCTCGAGCCCCTTCCAGTCGAGGGTCGGCCTCGCCGAGAGGACGTCGTCGAGGGTCGCGGCGATGTACGCCGCGACGTAAAGATCGAGGTCGCCATCCCCATCGGCGTCGAGGAAGGCCGCCCCGGTGTTCCAGCCTGGCGCTTCGATCCTCAGGCGCGGGGCGACGTTCTCGAAGGTGCCGTCCCCCCGGTTGCGGTACAGGACGTTGGGTCCGAAGCTCGTGACCAGGAGATCGGGCCGGCCGTCGGCGTCGTAATCGGCCACCGCGACCCCCGATCCCCAGTGCCCTTCACCGGCGACGCCGGCCTCGTCGGTGACGTCCCGGAAGGTGCCGTCCGGCAGGCCCCTGTACAGGGCATCGCGACCGCGCTCGACCACCCGCGCCTTGCCCGGCGCCGGGCCGCCCGGCGCGGGAGCCTCCAGGCGCCAGCCGTTCACGATGTACACGTCCACACGTCCGTCCCGGTCGTAGTCGAGAAACGCCGCGCCCGTTCCGGCCGAGTCGAGGAGGTGGTCCTTCCCCGGCCGCCCCGCCCAGGTAACGCGCGTGATCCCCGCCGCGGCGGCGACGTCGACGAAGTGGAACCGTCCCGCCCCCTGGTCTTCGGCGCCGGCCGGGGCGCCCGGATGATCCGCACCGGCGCGACGCTCTGCGCCGGCCTGGCGCTCCGCTTCCGGCGGTGAGGCCGGCGGCGCCGGCGGCGCGCCTGCATCGACGCAGGCGGACGCCGCGAGGCAGGCCCACGCCAGAGGGGCCGCCCCGCCCCGGCGCGCGAGGCTCATCAGCAATGGAGGCGAGGCGCGATCAGACGCTCCCCTTCGACAGGGACGCCCAGGTCGTCTCGACCTTCTTCCATTCCGTCTCGAGCGCGTCCGCTTTCGGAGCGCGCGCCAGGAGGCCTAACGCCTTCGACGCGTCGAGGAACGACTGCTTGGCGGCGCGCGTCACGACGACGAATCCTTCGTCGTAGATCCGCTTCGCCTCGCCGGCCGCGTTGTGATGGTGGCCCCCCTCGAGAAGCCGCTTGCGCACGGCGCCGACCGCAGCATCCCCTTCCGTGCCGAGCTGCCCGACGGCCGACGCGAGTCCTTCCAGGGCCGTCTGCGATCCCTTCGCGTCCCCCGCCTTGATCGCCTTGCGCGCGCGGTCCAGCTCGACCTGCGCGTGCGCGTACGCGGTGCCGAGGATGGCGCGCACCAGGTTCGCCTCGGTGGTCTTGACCGCGAGGATCGCGTCCGCCAGGCTCTCGTAGGTCGCGACCATTGCGGGCGGCGTCCCCGCCGGCATCCCCCCCGCCTGCGCCCGCACCTCGAAGGCGCCGAGCACCAGGATCCCCGCCGCCAGGGCGGCACCCACCGCGAACCGCCGCGCGCGTGCTGACATCATCATGTTTCCTCCCGCCGGCCGCGGCCGGCTCAAGAACGACTGGCGGAGAATAGTGAATCGCGGACCTGTTGTCCATGCATAGTGGCGCCGAGAGTGTGGAGAAGAACCCCGTTCATGGACGGAAACTGGTCGCGGACAATCGTTCGCCCGCGGACACAGCAAGGGGGAATTTCGCACATCAATCCTGGTTTCAGAGCGCGGCGAGGGCTGGCTTGACGCTTGATAAGTCGGGGATGTGGACCGGGCGGTCGTCGGGAAGTCGCCCGTCGTTTCCACACTCTGAGCGCCACTATGGGAATCTAGCGGACGAACGTCCCGCGGCGGAGGTCCTCGAGGGCCTGCTCGATCTCGGCCCGGGTGTTCATCACGAACGGGCCGTAGCGGGCGATCGGCTCGCCGAGCGGCTTGCCGGAGACGAGCAGGAACCGGGCCGGCCCGGCGCCGGTCTTGACGTGGATCTCGTCGCCGTCCGAAAGGACCACGAGCTGCGGGGCCGTCACGGTGACTTCCTCCCGCCCGAGGCCGGGAAGGATGGCGCTTCCTTCGAAGACGTAGGCGAAGGCCGTGTGCCCGCGGGCCACGCGCTCACGGTAGGCGCTCTTCGGCGGGACGAGGACGTCGAGATAGATCGGATCGGCCGCGATATCGGTCACCGCCCCCCGGACGTCGCCGACGGTCCCGGCGACCACGCGGATCCGGGCGCCGTCCTTCCCCTTGATCTCCGGAATCCGCTCGGACCGGACGTCCTGGTAGCGCGGCGCGGTCATCTTCGCCTTCGCCGGCAGGTTCACCCAGATCTGGAATCCGGCGATCCCCTCGGGGCGGACCTGGGGCATCTCCTCGTGCAGGATGCCGCGCCCGGAGGTCATCCACTGGATGTCGCCGGCGCCGATGCTCCCGGCGTTCCCCAGCGTGTCCTTGTGGTTCACCGCCCCTTTCAGCATGTAGGTGACCGTCTCGATCCCCCGGTGCGGGTGCTGCGGGAAACCGGCCTCGTAGTCGCGCCGGTCGTGCGACGAGAAGTCGTCCAGCAGGAGGAACGGATCGAGATAATTGACCTCGCGCGTGCCGATGCTCCTGTGGAGCCTGACCCCCGCTCCTTCGAGCACCTGCTGCGGCTCGATGACGGATTGCACGCGTCTGATCTCAGTCATGGTCGCCTCCCCCGCGATGCAGGTCCCCCTGCAGGTACTTCAGCCCCGAGTCCACGATGATCGTGACCACGCGGCGCCCCGGCCCGAGCTCCCGCGCCAGCCGGAGGGCGGCCCAGAGGTTCGCGCCGCAGGAGGTCCCCGCCAGGATCCCCTCTTCCTGCGCCAGCCGCCGGGCGGTCCGGGCGGCGTCGTCATCGCTCACCGCCACGATCGCGTCGGCCAGATCGAGTCGGCAGATCGACGGCACGAACCCGGCGCCGATCCCCTCGATGCGGTGCCCGCCGAGGGGGCCGCGGCGCGACAGCGCCGGCGAGGCCGCCGGCTCGACCGCCACGCAGCGCACACCGGGCAGCCGCTCCTTGAGCACCTCGGCGTTCCCCGAGAAGCAGCCGCCGGTCCCGACCGCCATGACGAACGCGTCGAGCCGGCCGTCGAGCCCGGCGATGATCTCGCGCGCCATCGGGTGGTAGCCGGCCCGGTTGTCCGGGTTGTTGAACTGGTCGGTCCAGAAGGTGTTCGGCTGCGAGGCCAGCTCGCGGGCGCGGCCGACCAGCTTCTGGATCAGCTCCGGCGTGACCTTGCGGTTCACGCTCGTGTGGACCTCGACCGTGGCGCCGAAGGCGCGCATCGTCTGGATCTTCTCCTCCGCGAACGCGTCCGACGACACGAAGTGCGCCTTGTACCCCTTCGCCGCGCACACCATCGCCAGCGAGCTGCCGGTGCTGCCCCCGGTGTAGTCGACGACCGTCCCTCCCGGCTTCAGCTGGCCGCGCCGCTCCGCCCCCTCGACCATCGACAGCGCCATCCGGTCCTTCATACTGCCGGTCGGGTTCGCCCCCTCCAGCTTCACGAAGACGTCGGCGCTCCCCGGCCCGGGCATCCGGACGAGCCGCACGAGCGGCGTGTTGCCGATCGATTCCTGGAGGCTCTTCATGTCACCCCCCGTGGACCGAGCCCAGCAGCGCGTCGAAGCGCGCGCGGTTTGCTTCCATGGTCTTCTCCGGGCCGGTGCACTTGAAGAACCAGTTGGCGTCCGGACCGGGGACAATCGCCCCGAGCAGCATGTAGCCCGGCTTCGGCTCGGGCTCGGGACCGCCCCCCATCGACATCGGCGACGGCGTGTACGTTCCATGGACCTCGGCGCGGCTGATGGTGAACCCCCCCGCCTTCACCTCGGAGAATTCCGGCGACGCCGTGCCCCAGCCGCGGAACTGGGCCGCCCAGCGGTCGAGGTTCGCCTTCACGTCGCCCCCCTGCCCGGCGCCGAAGTAGTAGACCACGCACTCGCCGTCCTCCCTGTCTCCCGAGGCGGCCGGCAGCCGGTACTGCGCCTTGCGCATCCCGGATTTCGGCGGCTCCTCGATCCATTCCTTCGGGACGGTCCAGGCGAGCTCTCCGGAAGCGGCGGCTCCCGGCGGCCCCGCCAGGACGGAATCGTGCGTGGGCAACGGGCTGAGCCGGTCGGCCGGCCCGGCTTCCGGAGCGGAAGGGTCCGCGACCCTCTGAGGAGCCTGGGCCGTCGCGGCGCTCCCGGTCCCATCCGGAGCGCCGCCGCAGGCGAGGCTCGCCAGGAGCAACACTCCGCCCGGCAGCACGGTCCGGATTGCGCGGCCGGCCCCCTTCACCGACATCCTCCCTCGAGCGATTGTCCGGTCCCGTTCCCGGGCCCGTCGACAGGCATTATGCCAGAGTCGCGCGGGGAGGGCACGGCCGCGGCCCCCGGCGACTCGTGCTATGCTTCCGCTCCCGCGCCCACCTTGATTCATAGAGCGGCAGCGGCTGAAGCCCTTGCCTTCAGCCGGGTGGCCGGGACACCTGGGGCGACGGACATGTCCAAGCAGATGACGATGAAGGACGCCATCGCGCGCTTCGTGCGCGACGGCGACCTGGTCGTCATGGAGGGGTTCACCCACCTCATCCCGTTCGCCGCCGGGCACGAGATCATCCGCCAGCGCCGGCGCGACCTGACGCTGGCCCGCCTGACGCCCGACCTGATCTACGACCAGCTGATCGCCGCGGGGTGCGTCCGCAAGCTGATCTTCTCCTGGGCCGGCAACCCTGGGGTGGGGCCGCTGCACGCCTTCCGCCGGGCCGTCGAGCAGGGGCGGCCGCGGCCGCTCGAGATCGAGGAGTACACGCACTTCGGCATGGTGCTGCGGTTCATGGCCGGGGCGTCGAACCTGCCGTTCCTGCCGACGCGCAACTATCCCGGCACCGACCTCACGAAGGTGAACCCGCACTTCAAGAAGGTGCGCTCGCCGTACGGCGACGAGGAGCTGTGGTGCGTGCCGGCCCTCAACCCGGACGTGACCATCGTGCACGCGCAGCGCGCCGACGCCGACGGCAACACGCAGGTCTGGGGCCTGTACGGGGTGCAGAAGGAGGCGGCGTTCGCCAGCCGCAGGGTGATCGTGTCGGTCGAGGAGGTGGTCGACTCGTCGGTCATCCGCTCCGACCCGAACCGCACGCTCATCCCGGGCGCCATCGTCAGCGCCGTGGTGCACGAGCCGTTCGGCGCGCACCCGTCGTTCGTCCAGGGGGCGTACGATCGCGACAACGATTTCTACGTGAAGTGGGACGCCGTCTCGCGCGAGGAGAAGGGCTTCGGGGCGTACCTCGACGAGTGGGTGCACGGGATCCCCGACCGCGCCGCGTATATAAAGAAGATGGGCGCGCGCTTCGACGAGCTGAAGGCCGACCGGCAGATGTGCGCGCCTGTCAACTACGGGTTCTGAGCGGCGGCGGGCCACGGCGCCGGCGGAGTGGACGATGGCCGGATACACGACATCCGAGCTGATGGTCTCGCGGGCGGCGAAGGAGCTGAAGAACGGCGACGTCGTCTTCGTCGGCATCGGCGTGCCGTCGCTGGCGGTCAATCTCGCCTACCGCATGCACGCACCGGGCATCTGCATGATCTACGAGTCGGGGGCCGTCGGCTGCGTGCCGAAGCGCCTGCCGATCTCGATCGGCGATCCGTGCCTGGTGACCGGCTCCCTGGCCGTCGTGCCGATGCTGGACGTGTTCAACCTGTACCTGCAGCGCGGCCTGATCGACGTCGGCTTCCTGGGCGGGGCCCAGGTGGACCGCTTCGGCAACATCAACTCGACCGTCATCGGCGACTACGCCAAACCGAAGGTCCGCCTGCCGGGCAGCGGCGGCGCCTGCGAGATCGCAGCGCTGGCGAAAAAGGTCGTCATCACCATCGCCAACTCGAAGCGCACCCTTCCCGAGCGCGTCGACTTCGTGACCAGCCCGGGCTACCTGCGCGGTGGCCGCGAGCGCGAGTCGCTGGGGCTTCGGGGCGGCCCCGATCTGGTGATCACCGACATGGGCGTCTACCGCTTCGACCCCGACACGCGCGAGATGGTCCTGGTCTCGATGCATCCCGGCGTCACGGTGAAGACGATCAAGGACAGCACCGGCTGGGACGTCAGGGTGGCGGGCGACCTCACCGAGACGCCGCCGCCTACCCCCGAGGAGATCCGGATCATCCGCGAGGAGCTCGATCCGCAGGGGATCTTCCTCAAATCGAAGGCCGGGTGAAGAGGTGAAGAGGTTGAAGCAGGCCGCACGGAAACGCCGGATGGCGAAGCGTGCCCCCGCGAAGCGCTCGCGGGGCCGCTTCGGCGCGAAAGGCGCGGCGCGATCGTCCGCGGCCGGGAAGCGCTCCGCCCGGCCGGCCGCCCGCCGCAAGCCGGCCGCGAGCCGCGGGCCGATCCTTCAGGACTCGGCCCTGGCGAGGGCGACGGGACGGGCCGCCGCGTCGCTTCGGACGTCGCTCGCCAGGGAGCCGGCGCTCATCGCGGAGGAGGCCCTGAAGGCGGCCGAGCAGATCGAGATGCTCCTCGACGATGAAGAGGAGGAGGACCCGGAGCCGCACGAAGAGGAGGAGTACTTCCTGCGCGCCCGGAAGGAGGGCGGGGATCGGCCGCGGTCGCGCCCCGCGCCGACGATCGTGACGAGGCTGAGGGCGCCGGAGAAGCCCCGGTCCCCTTCGCGCTCCGGTCAGGCCGCCGGCGAGTCCCCCAAGGGGCCCGAGTCCGCGCCCGCCCCCGCGGGCGCGCCGCACCTGTTCCCCCGCAACCTGACGGCGGAATACCCGGTCGCCGTGCGGGCCGAGGGGATCTGGATCTACGACGCCGCCGGCAGGAAGTACCTCGACGGCTGCGGCGGCGCGGTCGTCTGCTCGATCGGCCACGGCGTCGCCGAGGTCGCCGAGGTGATGACGAGGCAGGCGAAGCGCCTGGCCTTCGCGCACTCCTCGCAGTTCATCACGAAGGAGTCGATCGGCCTGGCGGACCGCGTCGCGGCGCTGGCGCCGGGGGACATGAAGAAGTCCGGACGCGTCTACCTGGTCTCGGGGGGCAGCGAGGCGATCGAGACCGCCCTCAAGCTGGCGCGCCAATACCACATCGAGACCGGCCACCCCGGCAAGTCGAAGACCATCGCCCGCTGGCAGTCGTACCACGGCAGCACCATGGGGGCCCTCTCGGTGACCGGCAACGTGGCGCGCCGCGCTCTCTACGCGCCCCTGTTCGTGCCGATGCCGCACATCCCTCCCTGCTACTGCTACCGCTGCCCCTACGGGCTGAAGTACCCCTCCTGCAACGTCGCCTGCATCGAGGATCTCGAGGCCGCCATCCACCAGGAGGGGCCGGACTCGGTCGCGGCGTTCATCGCCGAGCCGGTCGTCGGCGCCACGCTCGGCGCCGTCGCCGCCGTGGACGGCTACTGGAAGAGGGCGCGCGAGATCTGCACCAAGCACAACGTCCTTTTGATCGCCGACGAGGTGATGACCGGCGTCGGCCGCACCGGGAAGAACTTCGCCGTCGATCACTGGGGGGTCGTTCCCGACATGCTCGTGGTCGGCAAGGGGCTGTCGGGAGGCTACGCGCCCCTGGGCGCGGTCATTGCCCGCGGCTTCGTCGCCGATGCACTGGCCGCCGGGCGCGGCTACTTCGAGCACGGCTTCACCTACAGCGCCAACCCCCTGTCGGCCGCCATCGGCAGCGCCGTCCTCGACTACGTGCAGCGTAACCGGCTGATCCCTCGCGCCGCGCGCCTGGGGAAGGCCCTCGGCGAGAAGCTCGGCGCGCTCCGCCGTCACCGCACGGTCGGCGACGTGCGCGGACTCGGCATGATGTGGGGAATCGAGCTGGTGCGGGACCGCAAGACCAGAGAGCCGTTCCCCGCCCGCCTCAAGGTGTCGCGGCGCCTGTACGAAGCCTGCCTGGAGGAGGGCCTCCTGATCTACCCCGGCTCCGGCACCCGCGAAGGCCAGGACGGCGACCACTTCATCATCGCCCCCCCCTTCACCATCACCCCCGCCGAGATGGACGACCTCGTCGCCCGCCTCGGCCGCGGCCTCACCCGGCTGGAGAAGTCGCTGCGCTGACGGGCGCGGCTTGCCCCGCTAACGCCCGGACGATCCGCCTTCCACGAGCTGCAGGGCCACGTTCGTGCGATCGATCTCCACGATGGAGTCGAACATCGCCCGGATCCCCGCGCCCTTGTCCGCGGGCCAGTGATTCCTCGGCACCATGAGCAGTCGCTCGCAACGGACGGCTCCCTCGGCCTGGGACGCGCACGTGAAGAACAGCGCGCCGATGGCTGATTTGGCCGCCGCCGCAGCCGGCGGCCGGGCAGCCTTCATTTCGGCCGGGGGCATGACCGTGACCGTCTGCCGCTCGTTCCAGTCGAGATCCACGTAGAACGGGTAGCGGCGATCCTGATTCGACAGCGGGTTGACGTCCCGGCATTCGAGGATGCAGGCGCGCACCAGCATGAGATCGTCGGCCCGGGTCACGAGGCCGGAGGCCTCGACGGTCATCTTGATTCGCAGCGGCTTGTCGAGCGACTCGAGGTTCTCGAACTCGTGGGAGCGCAGGGCCGCCCCGGGACGCGCCTCCCTCAACCAACCCTCCAGGAACGTCGTGCGGGCGGCCTCCGCGACCGGCACGATCTCCTGGCGCATGGCGATGGCGTCCTCCCCCTCGTATTCGGCCACGACATCGAGTTCGGTCATGCCGCCGGACCCCGGCCTGGCCGTGATCGCGAAGCGCGTGCCGTTGGTCTCGGTCTTGATCGGCAGGTTGATGAGCGCCGAGCCTTCGTCGGTGATGTAGAGGGCCCCCGCGCCGCTGTCCTGCGAGGGCATGAACCCGAACGGGGCGTAGGTGACGGTGGGATCCAGCCAGAGCGCGGAGCCATCGGGCTGCGGGACTGCGACGATGACGTGGCTGAACTGCGACAGGCTCGGGTAGGCCGCGTTCAGACGTCCCTTCCGTCTGCCGACCACGAGGGCGAGCTGGGCCCGCACTCCCATCGATCTCAGGGCGGCCATCAGGAGGATGCCCTTGTCCTCGTTGTCGGCCGCCTTGGCCTTGATCATCGACGCGATCGACGAGGCCTGCCCGTACACGTCGTCGGAGGGGACGTACCGAAAATCCTCCTGGACATGGCGAAAGATCGCCTTCATCTGGTCGTTCCGATCCGGGATCCCCTTCGTCCACGAGGCCACGGCCTGCTTCACCGCGACATCGTCGAGGCGGTAGACCTTCTGATAGAAGTAGCGGGCGAAGGTGCCCACGGAGATCCAGTCGGTGAAGAGGCTGCTCACCCTGTCGAGCGGCTCCCACAGGACGTTCTTCCACGCCACCAGGACCATCTCCACTCTCGGGCTGACCTCCTCCCTGGGCGGCATCATCAGCTCCTCCCGGTAGGCGGGGACGTTCTTCATGCCCAGCGTGAGCCGCTTCCCGATGGTCTTCCCGTCGATCCAGTCCTCCTCCGTGGGCACCGGGTGCGGGCACCTGTTGCACAGGACCCGGTAGCTCGCGTCCCCTGGAAGCGCCTGCGTCACCCGGGACACCAGCGTGATTTCCGGCCCCGCGAAGTCCCAGGGCTCGATGTAGACAAGGGCGAAGAGCCCGGCCCGGTGGCGCCGGAACCGGTATTCGAGAATGGCCCCCGGCTCGACCCCCGGGAAGTTGAAGACGTGCTCGGTGACCTTGTAGCCGCGCCCTTTCTGGACGAGCTTCTCGAAGATCTGGTCCTTGGCCACGGGAACCACGGTGCCATCCGGCCTGATGCTGCGCGCCTCGATTCCCTCCACGCGCGAGGATTTGTAGGACGGAATGTGCACCTCCGCATAGCGCTTGCCCCGCTCCCTGAGGACCTTCAATCGCCAGTGGTAGTCGAGGACATTGACGTAGTACTTTCCCTCCTGGACGATTTTTCCGTCGCGGGTGTGCTGCAGGATCACGGCGTCCGCATCCGGGTCCTGCGGCACCGAGGTCAGCGCTCGCTCCTGCTCGGTGATGTCCGGCCACGGGGCAGCGTCCTTCCCGCCGTCACGACCCGGCAAGGCGGATGGAGCTCCTCCGAGGAGGAGAGCCAGGGAGAGGAGCAGGACCCTGCCCGGGGGAACGGGCGTGCGGCGCGTCACCAGGGTGTCTCCCGGACGCCTGTTCAGCGCCCGGCCGGGGCGGCCTCGGCCTTCTGCAACGCGACGGTCATGCGTCCGGCCTCTACGATCTTGTCGTACATGGCGCGGATGCTGCCGTTCTGATCCGCCGGCCAGCGGTTCCGGCGGACCGTGAACTGCTCCCAGCAGCGCGCCCCGCCGTCGCTCTGGGAGGTGCAGCCGAGGGAGAGGGAGCCGATCACCGACTTCGCGGCGGCCGGAGGAGGCATCTGGGCCGCGATCATCCCGGACGGAGGAACAATGACGACCGTCTCCTCCCGGCTCCAGCCGCGATCGATGTAGAACGGGTGCTGGCGGTTTGCGCGGGAGAGCGGATTGGTGTCGTAGCAGTTGAGGACGCAGGCGCGCACCAGGAGCACGTCGTCGGCCCGCGTCACGAGGCCCGGCGCCTCGATGCTCATCTTGATGCGCAGGGGCTTGTCCATGGCGTCGATGTCCTCGATGCTGAAGGATTTCAGGACGGCATCGGGGCGGCGCTCGGCCACCCACGCCTGCAAGTAGGACTTGCGATCCGATTCGGAGATGGGCGCGAGATCATCCCGCATCTCGATGGCGTCCTCCCCGATGTATTCGGCCTCCGCCTCGATGTCGGCCTTGAGATCGGCGCGCGGCTTGACCGAGAGCTTGTAGCGCGAGGCGCTCAGCTCGGCCTTGGAGCCCAGCGTGATCAGCTCCCCCTGGTCCCCTTTCAGCAGGAGGGCTCCCGCACCGGAGTCCGTCCACGGCACGAAACCGAAGGGGGCGTAAGACACGGTGGGATCGATCCATTGGTACGTGCCGTCCGCCTGGGGCAGCCCGACGATGGCGTGCGTGAACTGGGTCGGGCTGAAGAACTTGGGGTTGAGGGAGCCGCCCGCCTTCCCCGAGACCTGGGCGGCGTGGGAGTCGACCCCTATCGCCTTGAGCGCGGCCATCAGGAGGACGGCCTTCTCGGCGTTGTCGGCGGCCTTGTTCTTCAGGAGCTTGTCGATCGGGTCGGGACTGAGCGTGACGAACCTGTAGAAGTCGAGATACCGGAAGTCCTGCTGGACGTGGCGCGTGATCGCCTTGATCTTCTCCTGCGGGTCGGAGAGCCCCTTGGTCCACTCGTCGACCACCGGCTTGATCGCCACCTGACCGGCCTTGATCGCCTGCTGGTAGTAGAACGAGGCGTACTTGGCGACCGAAGCCCAGTCGGTGAACAGGTTGTCCTGGCGTCCGAGCGCCTCGATCCGGCGATCCTTCCAGCCCTGCATGACCATTTCCATGCGGGGCGTGACATCGCGCGCCGGCGGCATCATCAGCTCCTCGCGGTAGCCGGGAACATTGCGCAGCTCGATGCTGTACATCTGTCCCTTCGCCTTCGCTTCGCGCCATTCCTTGACCTCGGGCTTTGCGCCGCCGCACAGGTCGCAGAGGATCGAGTAGGTCATGCCGTTCGGTATGACCTGGGTCAGGCGGGAGAGCAGCGTGAACTCGGGTCCCGCGAAGTACCAGGGGTCCACGAACACCAGGAAATTGTCGTAGCGGTCGTAGCGGTACTCCAGGATCGCTCCCCGCTCCACGGCGGGAAACTTGAAGACCCATTCCGTCACCTTCAGGTCCCCGACCTGGTACAGGAGCTTCTCGAAGATCTGGTCGGGCGCCACCGGAAGAATCGTCCCGTCGTCCTTGACGGTCCGTGCCCTGATGTTGAGGATGCGCGAGAGCTTCTCCGCCGGAAGGTGGACGTCGGCGTACCGTTTCCCGCGATCGTTGAGGATCTTGATTCGCCAGTGATAGTCGAGCACGTTCACCCAGTCCTCGGCCCGCTGGACGATCTTTCCGTTGCGGTCGTTGATCAGGACGACCGCATCCGCTTCCGGATCCTGGTCGACCTTGGTGAGGGACTTCTCGGCCGGGGTGATCTCCGGCCAGGCATCCGCCCCCGCGGCCGCGGGCTTCGAGGCCGCCGCGGACGGTTCCGGAATGGCCAGAACAACGACGAAGAGACCCAGGATGGCGACGTGGTGACGGACCAGGCTCATGGCTGACCTCACAGGTGTCCGGTGACAGTCGAATCGAGATTGGGTGTATTCTACTCGCCAGCAAGACCCTGTCAATCGCCCATTTCGGTCGGCCGGGAGGTCGGAACGCCTTGTCGAGGCCACGCGTATCGGCTCTCGCTTTCGCTTGCGTGAGTGTGGCCCTGCTCGCCCCCGGTCTCGGGCGCCCCGGCCGGGCCGCGGAGCTCGGGGTCTCCGACGACGCCCTCATCCTCGAGGAGGCGATGGAGATCGACATTGCCTCGAACGCCGAAGCCAGCGTGCGGGCTCGCGGCCGGATCCAGGTCCTGACGCCGGCCGGCGTGGAGCGATTCGACGAGGTCGCGGTCAACCAGAATCCCTGGGTGAGCATCCGCGAGCTCCGCGGCTCGGTGGTCTCGCCTTCCGGCTCGCGGACCAGTCTCAAGAAGAAGGACATCTACGAGACGAGCAGTTCGTACGAGCTCTACTCCGAAGAGAAGGCGCGGGTCCTGCGTTTTCCGGGCGTGGTTCCCGGCTCGACGATCGAGTATGAATACGAGCAGTCCCTCAAGAGCCTGTTCTACTTGCCCCGCACGATCAGCCTGCAGGAGGAGGTCCCGGTCCGGCTCCAGACCCTGACGGTGCGCTCGCCCGCTTCCTTCCCGCTTCGCCTGACCGCCCACGGAGGCGCGCCCGAGCCGTCGCGCGTGGAGCAGGGCGGCACCGTGACCCACGTCTGGGAGGTGCGCGACGCCCCCGCGATGAAGACCGAGCCGGAGATGCCCCCTGAAATGGACGTGCTGCCGCGCATCGAGATCGTGCCGAAGGACATCGTGTACGGAGAGCATCGCATCGACGCGTCCACCTGGGACGGAATCGCCGGCTGGGACTGGCAGCTGGTTCGCGATCGGATCAAGCCGACCCCCGAGGTCGAACGGACGGCCCGCGAGCTGACCGCAGGCCTGCAGGACCCCGACGCGAAGATCAGGCCCCTCTATGAATTCGTGCAGAAGAAGATCGATTACGTCCAGATCTACCTGGGGATCGGAGGCTGGCAGCCGCACGCGAGCGAAGACGTCCTGCGTCACCGGTACGGCGACTGCAAGGACAAGGCGACCCTCCTGATTGCCCTGCTCCAGTCGGTCGGCGTGCGCGGCTACCCCGTCCTCATCATGACCCGCAACTTCAGGCTGATCGATCGCGATTCACCCGCCCCCTCCTTCAATCACCAGATCGTGGCCGTGCCGCTGGACGACGCCTACCTGTTCCTCGACCCCACGCCGGACCACACCCCCTTCGGCGATCTCCCGTGGGAGGACCAGGGGGTTCCCGCCCTCGTGGTCAAGGAAGACGGGCGCGGCGAGCTCGTGACGACGCCCCTCTTCCCGCCCGAGAAGAACCGCAGGCACATCCGGGCCGTGGCGCATCTCAAGCCGACCGGCGACCTCGAGGGAACCTACGAGATCCAGGCGTGGGGAGTGCGGCGCGAGTTGCTGAACGAGCTTCAGGCCGCCAAGCCGAGCGAACGGGAGGATGCGCTGGCCGACATCATGAGCCTTCTCTGCCCGGGGGCGGTGCTGCAGGGCCAGGATGTGAAGATCGCGCCCGATCCGAAGGGCCCGGACACGGCCACGCTCCGGTTCACCGTCCCCCGCTTCTTGATTCGCGCCGGAACCCGGGAGATCATCTCCCCCTTCCTCGTGCGCTTCAAGGCCCTGACCGACGTCGCCTCCTACCCGAAGCGGCGCCATCCTGTCCTGTTCTCGAATCTGCGCAGCGACACGACCGAGATTCGCCTCCACCTTCCGCCCGGACGCACCTTCAAGAGGGTCCCCTCGGACAGGAGCCTGAGCGGCCCGGGGCTGTCCGCGAGCACGCAGTTCGCGATGGAGCGGGAGCAGGACCACCAGGTCCTGGTCGTCCGGAGATCGGTCACCGTGTCCCGTCGCGAGATCCCGGTCGAGGACTATCCCGCCCTGCGTTCGTTCGTCTCGTCCCTGGCGGAGGAGGAGGCGAACGCCCTCACCATGGAATCGGACGCTATCGCCACAGCGCTTCCGCCCCCTTCCGGACGGTAGCGGTCCGCGCCCGCACGGCGGCGGCGAGCGTGCGCGCCTGGGCGGCGGCCCGCGGCGCGTCCCCGTCTCCGATCGCCTCGCGCAGTCCCGGGAGGGTCTCCGCCTGGTAGGTCGGGAGGGGCGCGTAGATCAAGTGGCGGAACCAGGGGCGCTTCGGGATCCCGGCCGCGCTGAGCAGATCGCGCTCGGCCCGCATCAGGGACGCGTTGACCCCGGCAAGCGCCTTCGGCGAGGGACGGGGGCCGCGGGACGCGGCGCCTCTCTGGCGCGGCGGCCCCGGGGCTTCGGCTTCAAGGATCGCGGCCACCCTCGCGTCGAACTCGGCGGCCGCCTTCTCCCATTCCGCGATGGCGGCGCGCAGATCCGCCAGGTCGGGAAGCCGCGCCGCGCCCGCGCTCTTCTCCAGGTCGTCCAGGTACGTTCCCACGTCGGCCGGGTAGGGGGATTCCTCGAAGGGCAGGATGTCGGCGTTGGCCGTGCGGTAGGCCAGGAGCGCCCAGACGCGCACCATCGTCGTGTGGTAGAGAAACCCGGGATCGCCGAACCGGCTCATCCAGAAGTAATTGTCGAGGACGGAGTGATAGACGCCGTACGGGCCGTCGAAGCCGGCGTCGAGCGACGGCATGCCGATGTGGTTGAAGAACACGGTGTAGTCCGAGCCGCTGCCGAGGATGTCGTAGTTGATCCGGTGGGCCCGGTGCTCGACCGCGGGGGCGTTGTAGATCGGCGTGAAGGCCCCCTCCTCGTCGTCGCGCAGGGTGACGGCGAACAGGTCCTCGCCGCTTCTCGGATCGCGGACGTCGCGCAGCGCTTCGGAGATCAGCCGCCGCATCGTCGGCACGGCGGTGGCCTGGAAGTTCGGGCCGGCGGCCGCCGAGTCGATGTTCAGGCAGGCGACGCCGTTTCTGGCCAGGTCGTCCTCGCGCTCCTCCCCCCACTCGGTCGAGCCGGTCAGGGTCCACTCCTCGGCGTCCCAGTTGCCGAACACCAGGGTCCGGCGCGGCGGGAAGCCGCGGCGCTTGAGCTCGCCGGCGACGCGCGCCAGCTCGAGCATCGCCGCCGTGCCGCTCGCCGGATCGACGGCGCCGTAGACCCAGGCGTCATGGTGGTTGCCGAGCAGCACGATCTTCTCCGGCTCGGCCGAGCCGCGCAGGACGCCGATGACGTTGGTGATGGCGCGCCTCTCGAAGGACGCCTCGATCCGGAGGTGCAGGCGCGCCGGACCCGGGCCGACGTGGTAGGTCAAAGGCAGGCCGCCTTGCCATCCGCGCGGAACGGCGGGGCCGGCGAGGTTGCGGAAGACGACCAGGGCATCGCGCCACGAGATCGGGACCGACGGGATGCGCGGCAGATTCTCCGCTTGACGCGGGTCGATGCGGCGCGCGCCCGGGAGCGACGCCCAGCCGGGGGTCAGCGGATCCCCCGGGACGATGTAGTCGAACGCCGTCGCGCCGCGCTGGAAGTGGCTCTCGGGCCCCCAGGGCCCGTGCGGGTAGACGTCCCCCCGGTAATAGCCGTCCTCCATCGGATCGCTGTAGAAGATGATCCCGGCCGCCCCCCGCTTCTGCGCCTCCTGCGCCTTGCCGCCGCGGTAGCCGCGGTAGTAGCGCGCCAGGACCAGCCGGTCCTTCACCGACACGCCCAGCCTGTCGAGCGCCGCGAAGTCCTCCGGCCGCGCGTGGTTCACGTACACGACCTCGCGGGTCAGGTCGCACGACGGCGAATAGGCGTTCCAGTTCAGAGACGCCCGGGGGTCGGACGCGTCCCTGTCCTCCGGCACCCCTTCCTCCGGACGGGTCAGGAGCCTCGGCTCGGGGGCGACCTGCTCCAGGAGCGCCCGGTTCACGTATCCCATGTAGACGTCGTAGCTCTTCATCTCGACGTCGAGCCCCGCCTCTTTGAAGCGGTCGGCGATGTAGCGCTGTACCCGCGCGTTCCCCGGAGTGCCGGCGATGTGCGGCTCCCCGGTGAGAACGCGCGCGTGCTCCTCGACCCGCGCCGTGTCCGGCAGGCTCAGGAGGAGCGCCTCGATCTCCCGCTGGCGCGGCAGCGAGGCGCGCAGGAACCCGAAGATGCCGGTTGCCGGAGGAACGGGAGAGCCCGGAGCGGCCGGGGAGCCTGCGGCGGACTTCGGCGCCCCCGGCGGCCCGCTGGCCCGCCGGTCGGGCGGGCGGGGGGCCGCGAGCAGGAGGGCGGCGAGGGCGGGGGCCGCGGCCGCGGTCAGGAGCACCCGGCCGTTCATGCGGCGGTGCGCCTCCGCCGCCAATAGAGATAGGCCGGCAGGCCGCAGCCGAGGATGGCGAGGCCCCAGCCCGATTCGACCGGCTGGTTGATGAGCGTGTTCCCGAGGACGACGACGCATACGCCGACGTACAGGATCGGCGTGGCGGGATAGCCCCAGGTGCGGTAGGGACGCGGCCACTCCGGGTGGCGGCGGCGCAGGACGATGACCGAGGCGCCGGCCAGGGCGTAGAACAGGACGGCGGCGAAGATCACGAAGGTGTAGAGCTGATCGTAGGTCCCCGACAGGCAGAGGGCGCTCGACCAGACGCACTGCCAGAGGATGGCCTGCGCCGGCGTCCGGTGGCGCGGGTGCACCGAGGCGATGCGCCGGAAGAACAGGCCGTCCTTCGCCATGGCGTAGAAGACCCGCGGGCCGGAGATCACGGTCGCCGAGATGCAGCCGAACACCGAGACGAGCACGCACACCGACATGAGGGTCGAGCCGATCGGGCCGAAGAGCCGGCCGGCGGCCGCCTCGCCGATGGTGTCCGTCGACACCATGTCGCCGATCGGCATGGCGTAGAGGTAGACGAGGTTCATCCCGACGTAGATCAACGTGATGGCGCTCATCCCCAGGATGAGCGACCGCGGGAGGTTTCTCTGGGGGTCCTTGATCTCCCCGGCCGTGAAGGTGATGTTGTTCCATCCCTCGTAGGCCCACAGCATCGCCACCAGCGACAGGATGAAGGGGCCGATTCCGAACCCGCCGGCGGCGCCGGCGACGGCCACGCCCGGTGCCGCCGCGTCTCCGGCCCCGGCGGCGAACAGCGGCGTCAGGTGCGACCACGAGCCCTTGCCGACGGCGATCCCCAGGACCATGAACCCTGCGAAGGAGGCGACCTTCACCATGGTGACGATCCCCTGGAACAGGCTCCCCTCCTTGACGCCGAAGTAGTTGACGATCGACAGGAGGACGATGACCGCGACGGCGTTGAGCTGTCCCGCCGAGATCGACAGCGTGTGGCCGAGAAGCGGGAGCGCGGCCACGACCCGATCGGTGCCGAGGGCCGGGACGAAGACGCCGAAGTAGCGCGCGTATCCTACGGCGAGCGCCGCGAGGGAGCCGGTGTGGATGACCGTGAACAGGGTCCAGCCGTAGAGAAACCCCGTCAGGTCGCCGTACGCCTCGCGCAGGAAGACGTACTGCCCGCCGGCGCGCGGCATGGCGGCGCCTAGCTCCGCGTAGACGAGCGCCCCGGCGAACGACAGGATGCCGCCCGCGACCCAGCCTAGGATGAGGAGCCCGGGGGACGGCAGGAGGCGCGCCACGCCGTTCGCCCCTCCGGTGACCAGGAACACCGCCGACCCGATCACCAGCCCGATGACCAGAAGGGTCGAGTCGAGGAGCCCGAGCGCCCGGACGAGCCCGGCTTCTCCCTCGCGCGGGTCGCTCATCGGGCGTCTACAGCTCCCCGTCCCAGTAGTCCGCGACGCGCGGATGTTTCGCCATGCGAATCCTCCCGGTCGGGAAGCGCCCGCGCCGGAGGGCGCATGGTATCAGAGGCAGGGACTGGTGTTGGGGCGGATGCGGCCCGTGCTGTCGGTGCCGAGGATCCCCTCGACGCCGGCGTGCACGCCGGTGACCAGGTAGAAATACACCTGCCCGGCGGGCGGGTTCGCAGGGTCGCTGAACGTGGGAGAGGGCTGCCCCATCAGGAGGCAGGCGCCATAGGCGCTCGGCGAAATGCCGGGGATCGTGCCGCGATACACGTTGTACGTGTCCACGAACGGGCTGTCGGTGCCCGTGAAGCCGGTCGCGGTGTCGGCGAAATCGGTGACCAGCGACGCCGCGACGTATCCCGCCTCCAGGGCGCGCAGCTTGCCGCTCCCGAACCAGGTGTTGGGCAGCGGGCCGGGGGCGACCGCGAATGAGTCGGATCGCGCCGAGGCGGTGATCGCCGCCTTCACCTCCGGCCCCTCCAGGTTCGGATTGATTGCCAAGAGGAGCGCGGCGGTCCCGGCGACGTGCGGCGTCGCCATGCTGGTGCCGCGGATGTTGCCGTGCTCACCATCGCGCTCTTTGCAGTTGTTGTTGCACAACGCCTGGATCGACCCGGCGAGAGTCGAGCCGATGTATTCGCCCGGGGCCGCGATGTCCGGCTTGATCCGACCGTCGCGCGTCGGGCCGAGGCCCGAGAAGCCGGACAGGCTCCCGACACCTCCAGAGGTGCTCAGGGAAGCGATGAACTGCTGGTTCACCGCGGTGATCCAGCGATCCTTGCTGACATACGAGCCGGCGGTGATGGCGTGCCTCGCGGTGCCCGGGAGGGAGACGCTCTTGGCGGTGCTCGAGACGGCCAGGCTGACGAACCCCAGGCCCCCCGCGTCCGCTTCGTCCCACAGATCGAAGGTCGGCGAGGCGGAAGCGATGGCGTCGGTCGTGACCCGGACGGTCCAGCTGCCGGTTTTCGGCGGGAAGGGCGTGGCGCAGGTGCTGCTGTCCCAGATCTGCATGAAGACTTCGTTGTCGCCGTTGATCGGGTCCGGCCCGTTCGTGGCGTCGATCTGCACCGCCCCGTCGGCGGTGCAGACGACCCCCGAATCGGCGCCGCGCGCCGCGCTCACGGTGATCCCGGTGGGCGTGACCAGGCTCACCGTGGCCCGGTCGGCCCCCTTGTACCAGAGATCCAGCCAGATGAAGTCGTTGTCCGCGCCGCCGTTCGGCGAGTACGACAGTGTGAAGGTGTTGATGGCCGAGGCGCCGACCGCCGGCAGCGCGGCCTCCCAGTGATGGCGATGCACGCTCGAATCATGCCCGCCGGAGTTTCCGGCGGCGATCGCCAGCTGGGCGCCGCGCCGGCCAGGGCCGACCAGCGCATCGATCGAGCGCTCGTCCGGATCGGTCCCGTCGTGCGCCCCGATGTCGGTGCCGAGGCTCATGTTGCCGACCCACGGTTTCCCGGCGGCCGCCGCCGTCTGGCTGATGAACTGCACGGCCGCCGTCAGGTCGCAGTCGCCGCAGAAGGTCCCGCTGTTGTCGAACACCCGGACGATCAGCAGGTCGGCCTCGGGGGCCACGCCCGCGAACGTCCCGGCCGGCACGCCGTTCCCCGTCCGCAGGCCGTTGCCGGCGGCGGTGCCTGCGACGTGCGTGCCGTGGCCGTGGCCGTCTCCGGTCAGGAGCGTTCCACTCGTGGCGATCGCCGTCTGGATGACGCTCTGCGGATACCAGGCGCCGAACGAGAACCCGGCGGGCGGCGGATGGGCCGGATCGGTCAGGGTCATGTCCCAGATGCCGAGGATGCGCGTGGTCCCGTCCCCCTTCCTGAAGTCCCGGTCGGCCCAGGCGATGCCGGTGTCCACCACGGCGACGATCGCTCCGGCGCCGCGCGTGAAGATGCCGTTCGCCTCGTCCGATCCCAGGTGCGCCGCAGAGGTGCTGACCTCGTTGAGCAGGTTGTAGCCGTGGGCCGCCTTCAGCCAGGCGATCTCGGGCCTCCTGGCCAGAGCTTCCAGGGCGGCGGCCGGGACCCGGAGGGATGCGACCGTGGCGACGCGCCCCTTCACCATGACCCCGAGGCCTGGAAGATCGGGCGAGAGGGACCTCCAGGCGCGGGCCCCGTCCGGCTCGTTCGCGGCGAGGCCGGCCTTGACGTGCACCAGCGGCTCGGCCCGCCGTTCGACCTGCAGGAATGCCGGCAGCGACCTGGCGAGCCGCTCCGATCGCCCGGGCACCGCCTCCCTGAACCGCCCCTCGGCCTTCACCGTCCCCAGGGCCAGCCGCCGCAGGAACGGATCGAGCTTGCGCTCCCAGGCCGATTCCGAGGCCTGGGCTCCGTTCCGCGGCGCGGGGCCTGCGGCGGAAGCGGACAGGGCCAGCAGAATGAGGACCGGAGCGGTGCAGCAGACCCCCCGGGCGTAGCGGGAAATTCTCATGCGGCGCTAAGTGTACGGTGGGATCCGGGCCCGGGCAACGACAGGAGTGTCTAGAAGTCGAAGCGGCCGCCCACGGTGATCAGCTGCACCGGGTTCGAGAGGTCCCCGGTCATGTAGTGGTAGGCGAGCTCGCCGTGTATGGCGAACCACCTCAGGAGCTCGACGTTCAGCCCGATTCCCCAGTTGATCCCGATTTCGACGCCGTTGTGGGTGTCCCGGTCATCGGTCAGGCGGACGTCGTAGAAGCCGACCCCTCCGGCCACGTAGGGGTTCACCATGCGGAAACGGGGCGTGAAAAGGACGTCCCCCGTGAGAAAGAAGGCGCTGGCGTCGCGGGTGCCGATGCTGGGGCTGATGGTCTCCCGCCCGCTCAGCGCGAAGAACCCGGTCGCGGCGCGATAGGCGGCGTAGCCGCTCTTCTGGTACTGCAGGGCGAAACTGAGCGTCTGGTCGGCTCGGTACGAGTTGTCGCTCTTGGTGCCGGACTCGCCGATCCCCGCGAAGAACGAGAAATCGCCGGGCTGGCTTGCCGCCAGGACGGTCCCGGGAATTGAACATGTCGCAAGCAGGATGACGAACGGCGCGACGGCCGCAGCCTGCTTCATGGCCGGATGCTATCACAGGTCGATTCCTGGTTTCGCAATTTTCCACACTATCTAGTGTCTATAATGAAACGCGTTCATACATATTGAGCTGTCTGGGTCCACAGATCGAAACGTCAGCTATCTGCTTGGAGGTGTTTAAGTTTGTGCTTGACAACAATGGGGCGACTCTCTATATTCGCGCGGTGGAGTGAAGTGGTCTAAAGTGGCCATTTGACCCTAGAAAAAAATTGACCGGTGCAGACAGCTCAGGGGGGGCTGAGTCAGCGTATTCCCCCGCCGGTGCAGCACGGCCGGAACCACCGACGAGGATCGGATGCTGAGGGGAAACACCCCGGCGAAGTTGGACGACAAGGGGCGCCTCAAGATCCCCAGCCTCTTCCGAAAACATCTCGAAGAGACCTACGGCCGCGAGTGTTTCGTGACCTCCCTCACCGGCCATTTCGTGCGGGTCTACCCGATGCCGGTCTGGCTGGAGATCGAAAAGAAGATCGCCGCCCACTCGTCCATGAGCCCGCCGGTGGCCCGTTTCCGGGACTTCGTGAACTACTACGGGCAATCGGCCGCCATGGACGACCAGGGGCGCATCCTGATCCATCCGCTCCTGCGCCAGAAGAGCGGCATCGACGGCGAGGTCGCCGTTCTGGGCAACCTGTCCTACCTGGACATCTGGAACCGCGAGAAATTCCAGGCGAAGCTCGACGCGGGGCCCCTGACCGACGAGGACTACAAAGCCCTTTCCTCCCTCGGCCTTTGAGGAGAGCGTGCAACGCGGAACGACATGGACGGCACGACGCACCGGCCGGTCCTCCTCAGGGAGACGCTGGAGGCTTTGCGCTGCCGGCCGGGCGGCTTCTGGGTGGACGGCACGGTCGGGGCCGGCGGCCATGCCGAGGCCATTCTGCGGGCCACGGCGCCTGACGGGCGCCTTCTCGGCTGCGACCGCGACCCGGACGCCCTCGCGGCCACCTCGAAGAGGCTGGCGCCGTGCGGCGAGCGCGTCCTTCTCCGGCACGCCGACTATCGGCGGCTGCCCGCCCTTCTGGACGAGCTCGGCCTCGATGCCGTGTCCGGGATCCTCCTCGACCTCGGCGTCTCGTCCCTGCAGCTCGACGATCCGGAGCGCGGCTTCTCGTTCCGCGAGGACGGGCCCCTCGATATGAGGATGGATCGGACGCAGCCGGCCACGGCGGCCGACCTGGTAAACTCCGCTCCTGCGGATCGGCTCGCCTCGATTCTCGAGACGTTCGGTGAGGAGCCGCAGGCGCGGCGGATCGCGCGGGCCATCGCGCGCGCCCGGGCCCGCGCCCCGATCACAACCACGCGGGCGCTCGCGGACATCGTGTCGGACGCGATCCCGGCGCGCCGCGGCGGGCGGATCCACCCGGCGACCCGCGCCTTCCAGGCGCTGCGGATCGCCGTGAACGCCGAGCTGGACGGGCTCGACCGCCTGCTCGAGGACGCCGCCCGACGGCTCCTTCCGGGCGGCCGGATCGTCGTCATCGCGTTCCATTCCCTCGAGGACCGGATCGTCAAGGGCTCGCTGCGCGGCCTGACCCGTCGCTGCCTCTGCCCGCGCGATCTTCCGGTGTGCGCCTGCGGCCGCCCGGGAATCCTGAAGCCCGTGACACCGAGGGCGGTGCGCCCGGCGACCGCCGAGATCGAGGACAACCCGCGCAGCCGCAGCGCGCGGCTGCGCGCCTTCGAACGGCTGGAGCCGGCCGCATGAGCCATCGCGCCGAGGCCCCGCGCCTCCTGATCAACGCGCGCATGGTCAAGGAGAAGGACCGCGCCCGCGCCCGCGAGCTGCGCCGTCTCCTCGTCTACGGCGCCGCGATCCTCGTGCCGCTCCTGGCGTACGTCTGGCAGCGCGTCGACTTCCTCCGGATCTCCTACCAGGTCGAGGCGCTCAAGAAGGAGCGCCAGGAGCTGCAGGAGCAGAACAAGCACCTCGCGGTCGAGCGCTCCTTTCTCATGTCGCCGGACCGCATCGAGCGCATGGCGCGCAAGGAGCTCGGCCTCGTCGATCCGTCGCCGACCGACGTGCGCAGGGTGTCGGTGATCGACGGCCGCATCAACCAGGTGCAGGCCCGGGCCGGGTCCCCGCGCGGCGGGAGCCGGGGCGGCGCCGGCGCGGCCCCCGCGGACGGCGGGGCCGGGGACGGGACCGGCGTCCTTGAAGCGGGCCTGGGAATCATTCCAGCGGTGGGGACGGTCAGGAAGGCACGGCCGGACAGGACGAATGCGCCCTGAGGGGGGCGGCGGGGGGACGACGATGAGGCGAGGACTTGCCGGAATCATCGACGGCGGCTGGCGACGATCGCGGGGACGCACCAGGGCGGGGCGCCCGCGCTCCTTCGCGGGCGGGCAGGCGCGCGCGCCGCGCGACGAGCGCGCCCCGCGGGGCCAGCGGGCCCGGCTGATCCTGCTGGTGGTCGGCGTGGCCGCCGGCCTGCTCGGGATCTTCGGGCGCTGCGCCCATCTTCAGGTGATTCGCGCCCCCGAGCTCCTGGACCAGGCCCGCTCGCAGCAGGAGCGGACCATCACCCTCGATCCGCTGCGCGGCCCGATCCTGGACCGGAACGGCAAGGAGCTGGCTGTGAGCGTGGACGTCGACTCGGCGTTCGCCGAGCCGGGGGCCGTGGACGACCCGGCCGCGGCGGCCCGCCGCCTCGCCCCGGTCGTCGGCCTGCCGGCGTCCGATCTGCGCGAGCGCCTCGCGAGCGACCGCCACTTCGTCTGGGTCAAGAGAAAGATCACGCCGGATCTGCGCCGGCGGATCGAGGCCCTGAAGATCGCCGGCGTCGGGTTCGTGCGCGAGAGCCGGCGCTATTACCCGAAGCGCGCCCTGGCCGCGCACGTCGTGGGCGCCTGCGGCCTGGACAACCAGGGGCTGGACGGGCTCGAGTTCATGTACGACGGCGCCATCCGCGGCACGCCGGGCCAGATGGTCGCCCTGCGCGACGGCCGCGGCGGGCGCGTCCTCGACCGCGAGAAGAAGGAGCCGGCGCCCGGGTTCGGGCTGCGCCTCACCGTGGACGAGGTCATTCAATACGACGTCGAGCGGGCGCTCGACGAGTCGATGCGGGAGACCCGGGCCGAGGGGGCCACCGTCGTGGTGCTGCGGCCTCGGACGGGCGAGGTCCTCGCCCTGGCCAGCCGGCCGGTCTTCGACCCGAACGCTTACTCGGAGGCGCGCGACACCGCGCGGCGCAATCGCGCCACGACCGACTACTACGAGCCGGGCTCCACCTTCAAGGTGGTCACCGCCGCCGCGGCCCTCGACACCGGGCGCGTACACCCGAAGGAGGTGATCTGGTGCGAGAACGGATCGATCGTGGTGGCGAAGCACCGGTTCAAGGAGGACCGCCTGCCCTACGGCAACCTGACGTTCTCCGAAGTGCTGGCCAAGTCCAGCAACGTCGGGGCCATCAAGGTGGCCCAGCGTCTCAAGGCCGACGAGTTCATCGGTTACATCCGGGACTTCGGTTTCGGCCGCAAGACCGGCGTCGACCTGCCGGGCGAGAGCCCCGGGATCCTGCGCGACGTGTCCGCCTGGTCCGGGCTGTCGCAGGCGTCCCTCGCCATGGGCCAGGAGATCGGCGTGACCACGCTCCAGCTCGCGGCGATGATGGGAGCCATCGCCAACGACGGCGTCTGGAAGCGGCCGCACATCGTGCAGGCGCTCATCCCGGCCCCGAACGGTCGCGCCGGGCTCCCCGGGGGCGTGTTCCCCTCGCAGGCCTCCGCGGGCGATGCCGGCCTCCCGGTTGCGGTCCCCGCCCCGGGCGCCCCCGCCGTCCCCGACGAGCGCCGCGTGATCGAGGCACGCACCGCCCGCACGCTGCGCTCGATCCTTCAGATGGTGACGACCGACGGGACGGGCAAGGCGGCGTCGGTCTCCGGCTACAGCGTCTCCGGCAAGACCGGCACGGCGCAGAAGATCGACTCGAGCGGCCGCTACGCTCGCGGCAAGTACGTCTCGTGGTTCGCCGGGTTCGTGCCGGCCGGCACGCCGGCCCTGGCGATCGTGGTCATGGTGGACGAGCCGAAGGGCGCGAAGTTCCACGGCGGGGACGTGGCCGCCCCCGTCTTCTCGCGCATCGCCTCCTCGACGCTCATGTACCTCAAGGTGCCGCCCGATCACGAGGAGCCCCTGGTCTTCGATCGATCGCTTCTGGCTTCGGCCGCGCCCGACGACGGCGACCTGCAGGACCGCGACCGGCCGGACCGCGCGCGTTCGCGGGACGGAGTGAGCCGGGCGCGTCGGGACGCGGTGGCCGCCGGCGCCGTTCCGGCCCTCCGGCGGACCGGCGGCGCGGTGCGCGCCTCGCTCGAAGGACTGCTCCCCGTGACGTTGCGGACGCTGCCGGCCCGGACGGCCACGGCGATGCCCGACATCGTCGGGCTCAGCCTGCGCCAGGCCACCGAGGCCCTGGCGGCCGCCGGCCTCTCGTGCCTCCACGACCGGAACGGCCCGAGCGTCGTCCGGCAGGACCCCGAGCCGGGAACGCAGGTCACGCCCGCGACCCCGTGCGCGGTGACCTACTAGATCGATCCGAGGAGGCAGGGACCCAGGTGCAGCTCTGGCAGCTACTCGAAGGCCTGGCGGACGCGAAGCTGGCCGGCAGCCCGTCCACCCCGATCCGGGGCCTCGCGTACGACTCGCGGTCGGTGGAGCCGGGATACCTGTTCGCCGCCCTGCGCGGCCAGAAGAGCGACGGCAACGAGTTCGTCGACTCCGCGATGGAGAAGGGGGCCGTGGCCGTCCTGTCGCACCGCGAGCCCGGCCGTCCCACGGGCGAGGTGGCCTGGGTGCAGGTGGACAACGAGCGCCGTGGCCTGGCGCTCATGGCGCGCAACTACTACGGCCGCCCCGACGAGCAGATGACCCTGGTGGGCGTCACGGGCACCAACGGGAAGACGACGGTCTCGTTCCTGCTCGAGTCGATCCTCGCCGAAGCCGGGCTGAAGCCGTGCATCCTGGGCACGGTCCTGTACCGCTACAACCGCGACGAGACGAAGGCGGGGCGCACGACCCCCGAGTCCCTCGACCTCTATCGGCTCCTCGACCGCTACGCCACCGCCGGGGCGCGCTCCTGCGCCATGGAGGTGTCGTCCCACTCGCTGGTCCTCGACCGTGTCGCCGGCCTCCGCTTCGCCGCCGCGGTGTTCACCAACCTGACGCAGGACCATCTCGACTTTCACGGCACGATGGAGCGGTACTTCGAGGCCAAGGCGGCCCTGTTCCGCGGGCTCGACCCCAAGGCGGTCGCGATCCTCAACGCCGACGACCCTCACGCCGGGCGCCTCCGCGGGCTCACGCGGGGTCGCGTGCTCACGTTTGGACAGCGCGAGGGGGCGGACGTGCGCCTCGAGGAGATCCGCGCCTCCGCTTCCGGCACCGAGATCGCCCTGGCCGTCGCGCCGGGCCTCCCCGGCCCGGGACGGCTCCGCGTGCACGCGCCGCTTCTCGGCCGGCCGAACGCCTTCAACCTGGCGGCGGCGGCCGCGACCGCCCTGGCCCTGGACGTGCCGCCCGAGGCGGTCGAGCAGGGCCTCCTGTCCGTGCGCGGCGTGCCGGGCCGTTTCGAGCGCGTCGACGAGGGGCAGCGGTTCACCGTGCTGGTGGACTACGCCCACACCGACGACGCCCTGCGCACTCTCCTCCTGGCGGTGCGCGACCTGCGCCCCCGGCGGGTGATCGCCGTGTTCGGCTGCGGGGGCGACCGCGATCGGGGCAAGCGCCCGCTGATGGGGTTCGCCGCGGCGGCCGGAAGCGACGTCGTGGTGGTCACCTCCGACAACCCGCGGAGCGAGGACCCGATGGCGATCATCCAGGACATCCTGCCGGGCGTGCGGCGGGCGCTCGGCGGGGACGCGGCCGGCCAGGAGCGCTGCCTGGTGATCCCGGATCGCAAGGAGGCGATCCGCCGCGCCCTGTCGCTCGCCGGGGAGGGGGACTGCGTCGTGGTCGCCGGCAAGGGGCACGAGACGTACCAGATCCTGGGCGACCGGACCATCCCGTTCGACGACCGCGAGGTGGCGCGCGAGGCCCTGCGCTCGCCGGCCGGCGGATCGGCGCGCGGCCAGGCGGCCTGCTGAAGGCCGGCGGGACATGCCCAGGATGAGTCTTCAGGCCATCGCGCGGGCCGTGGGCGGCGAGGTGGCCCTGGGGGCCCGGCCGCCCGAGGGGGGCGCGGGGCGCGAGGTCGACGGGTACAGCATCGACTCGCGCACCGTGAAGCCGGGGGAGCTGTTCTTCGCGATCGTCGGCCCGCGGGTCGACGGTCACGAGTACGTGGGGCAGGCGATCGCCGCCGGTGCGATCGCGGTTGTGGTGCAGCGGGGCGGCCCGGCGCGGTTCCCGGACGCCCCGGCGATCGTGAGGGTGAAGGACACGACGCGGGCGCTCCAGGATCTCGGGGCGCACGTGAGGCGGGCGCGGCCGCTGCGGGTCGCGGGCATCACCGGCAGCGCCGGCAAGACGACGGCCAAGGAGATGACGGCGGCCGTCCTGGCGCAGCGCTTCGCGGTCTTGAAGTCGGAAGGGAACCTGAACAACACCTACGGGCTGCCGCTGATGCTCTTGCGGCTGCGCCAGGGGCAGGAGGCGGCGGTCCTGGAGATGGGAATGAGCTACAAGGGCGAAATCGCCAGGCTGGTCGAGATCGCCGACCCGGACGTCGGGGCCATCCTGAACGTCCTCAAGGTCCATCTCGAGCATTTCGGGACGATCGAGAAGATCGCCGCGGCCAAGGGGGAGCTGTTCGCCGGGATGCGGCCCGACGCCATCGCCGTCTACAACGCGGACGACCGCCTGGTGGCGCGCCTCGGCCGCGCCTTCCCGGGGCCGTCCATCGCGTACGGCCTCAGGACGAAGAAGGCGCAGATGAGAGCCGAGGCGATCGAGGTGGACGGGCTCCGCGGCTCGCGGTTCGTCCTGCGCCACGACGGCGGGAGCGTGCCGGTGAGCCTGGCCCTGCCGGGGAAGCACAACGTCTACAACGCCCTGGCCGCGGCGGCGATCGGACGCGCCTTCGGCCTGAGCGGCGACGAGATCCGCCGCGGCCTCGAGACCGTCCGCCCGGCCAGCATGCGGGGCGTCCTGCACCGCCTCGCGAACGGAGTCGAGGTCCTGGACGATTCCTACAACAGCAACCCGGCGGCGATGGAGAAGGCCCTCGAGGCGCTGGCGGCCGCGTCGCCTCGCGGGCGGCGCGTCCTGGTCTCGGGCGACATGCTGGAGCTGGGGAGCTACGAAGGGCCGGCGCACGCCCGGCTCGGCAGGCGCGTGGCCGAGGCGGGCATCGACCTCTTCGTCGCCGTCGGGCCGCTGCACCGGAAGGCCGCCGGCGCCGCCGCCTCGTCGGGGGCGGCGGAGGTGCGGCATTTCGAGGACTCGGAGGCGGCCGCGGCCTTCGTCGCCTCCGCCATGCGGCCTGGAGACCTCGTCCTGGTCAAGGGATCGCGCGGCATGAAGATGGAGCGCGTGGTGCAGGCGCTCCTCGGCGCCGCAGGCGGCGCGCCCGCGGGCGGCCCGGGAGGGGTGCACTGATGCTCTACCACCTCCTGTTCGCTCTCTATCCGTCGATCAAGATCATGAACGTCGTCCGGTACATCACCTTCCGGGCGGCTCTGGCGACTTTGACCGCGCTTCTCATCAGCCTGCTCCTGGGACCCAGGCTGATCAACCGGTTGCGGGAGTTTCAGATAGGGCAGCAAATCAGACCCGAGGGGCCTCTTTCCCACCAAACCAAGAAAGGCACTCCCACCATGGGAGGGCTCCTCATCATCACCGCCGTGGTTCTTCCGTCGCTCTTGTGGGCGGATCTCACCAACCCCTTCGTGTGGATGGTTCTCGTGTCCATGCTCCTCTACGGGGTCATCGGATTCGCGGATGACTACCTCAAAATCACACGCAAGAGGTCCCTCGGGCTGACCGTGAAGCAGAAGATGATCGCGCAGTGGACGGTGGCTCTCCTGCTCGGAATGTGGCTCCTGTGGCTGGCCGATCAGGGGCGCTACACGACGCAGTTCAGCCTGCCGTTCTTCAAGAACTGGACGCCCGATCTCGGGATGTGGTACGTGCCCTGGGCGATGATCGTGATCGTCGGCGCGGCCAACGCCGTCAACCTGACCGACGGCCTGGACGGCCTGGCGATCGGCTCGTCGCTCATCGCCTCCGGCACGTACGCCATCCTCGCGTACATCGCCGGCCACGCGAAGGTGGCCGGCTATCTCGACGTTCCGAACGTCAAGGGAGCGGGGGAGCTGGCGATCATCTTCGGTGCTTTGGTCGGCGCCTCGCTCGGCTTTCTCTGGTTCAACTGCAACCCGGCCCAGGTGTTCATGGGCGACGTCGGATCGATGGCGATCGGCGCGTCGCTCGGCACCGTGGCCGTGGCGATCAAGCAGGAGGTCCTCCTGGTGTTCGTGGGCGGGCTGTTCGTCATCGAGGCGCTGTCGGTCATCCTGCAGGTGGGATCGTTCAAGATGCGCGGCAAGCGGATTTTCCGGATGGCGCCCATCCACCATCACTTCGAGCTGAGCGGCTGGCCCGAGCAGAAGGTCGTCATCCGTTTCTGGATTGTCGCCATCATTTTCTCGCTTTTGAGCCTGTCGACGCTCAAACTGCGGTGAGAGCCATGCACGCGATCAAGGAGCACCCGTCCCCGCCGAAGCTCGGCGGCAGCAGGGTCGTCGTCGTAGGCGCCCAGGCCAGCGGCCTGGCCATGGCCCGCTTCCTGCTGTCCCGGCAGGCCCGGGTCGTCCTCACGGACGTGCGCGGCTGGGAGGAGCTCGGTCCCGCCGTGGCCGAGCTGGCCAGAGACGGCGCGAAGCTCGAGCTCGGAATGCACTCCTCCGACACCTTCGCGGCCGCCGATCTCGTCGCGGTCAGCCCCGGGGTGCCGCTGTCCATCGCGCCGATCGCCGAGGCGCGCCGCCGAGGCGTGCGCGTGGTCGGGGAGATCGAGCTCGCCTCCTGGTTCCTGCAGGGGATCCTGATCGGCATCACCGGCACGAACGGCAAGAGCACCACGACCGCCCTGACCGCCCATCTCCTCTCCGGCGCCGGGCTCAAGGCGACCGCCTGCGGCAACATCGGCCTGCCTCTGACCGACCTGATCCCGCGCGACGCGCCGGACCACTACTATGTGGTCGAGCTGTCGTCGTTCCAGCTCGAGGCGATCGACACCTTCCGTCCCTGGATCGCCGCGCTCTTGAACCTGGCTCCGGACCACCTGGACCGCTACGACAGCCCTCTGTCGTACTACCACGCCAAGACGCGCATCTTCAAGAACCAGGGGCCGGCCGACAACGCCATCCTGAACCGGGACGATCCCGAGGTGTGGGGGATGGCCGGGACGCTGAAGTCGCGCCTGCATCCCTTCAGCCGCGCCCTCGAGGTCGAGGACGGAGCCTTTCTCAGGGACGCCTCCATCGTCGTGCGCAGCGGCGGGCGCGAGATCCGGTCGATTCCCCTGGAGAAGGTGACGCTGTTCGGCGCGCACAACATCGAGAACGTCATGACGGCCCTCCTCATCGCCGACCTGTGCGGGGTCCCCCTGCCCAGGGCCGAGCGCGGCCTGGCCTCCTTCCGGGGACTGCCGCACCGCCTGGAGAAGGTGCGCCAGGTCGGCGGGGTCGCCTACTTCAACGACTCCAAGGCGACCAACGTCGCCGCCACGATGAAATCGCTCGAGAGCTTCCCGCGGAATGTCGTGCTGATCCTGGGCGGCAAGGACAAGGGGGGGGACTTCACGGAGCTCCTACCCCTCATCCGCGGCCGGGTGGAGCACCTGGTCCTGATGGGCCAGGCGCGCGACGCGATCGCCTCCCAGATCGGCGCCGCCGTCCCGACGACGAAGGTGGTCACGATGGCCGAGGCGGTCGAGGCGGCCCGATCCGTGGCCCCCGCGGCGGGCGTGGTCCTGCTGGCGCCGGCGTGCGCCTCGTACGACCAGTACACGGGGTTCGAGGCGCGCGGCGAGGACTTCCGCCGGCTCGTCCTGGCGCTCGAGGCGGGGGGCTGATGGCGCGCAAGCTGGCGTTCGACAAGACGCTGTTCGGGGTGGGGGTCGGTCTCACGCTGTTCGGCCTCCTGATGATTTACAGCGCCTCGGCGGTCATCGCCATGGAGCGCTTCGGAGGGGCGCACCACTTCCTCCTGAAGCAGTCGGCCGCCGCGGTCGCCGGGCTCGGATGCATGGTGGCGGCGATGCACGTGGACTACCGGCGGCTCCTGAAGCGGCCGCTGGTCTACTTCGCCCTCCTGGTCAGCACGCTTCTCCTGATCGGCGCCCTGGTCGCCGATCGGACGCACCAGGTGCACCGCTGGATCGTCCTCGGCCCGGTGCAGATCCAGCCGTCCGAGATCGCCAAGCTGGCGCTGGTCCTGTTCCTCGCCTACCTGATGGCGCGCAAGGAGGCGCAGGTGAACGACGTCGTGGGGACCATCATCCCGTGCGCCGTCGTCGTCGGCCAGCTCGCGCTCCTGGTCTACCTGCAGCCCGATCTCGGGACCGCGGCGATCTACGTGCTCGTGGCGATCGTCATCCTGTTCCTCGCCGGGCTGCGCTGGCGGTATCTCGTCGTCTCGGGGGGCGGCTGTCTCCTGGCCCTCGGGCTGATGATCCTGCAGGCGCCGTACCGCGTGCGCCGCATCCTGTCGTTCATGAACCCGGAGGACGATCCGCTCGGGGCCGGCTTTCAGGTGCGCCAGTCGATCCTGGCCGTGGCGAGCGGCGGCCTGCACGGGCAGGGGGTGGGCGAGAGCCGCCAGAAGCTGTTCTTCCTGCCGGAGCCGCACACCGATTTCATCTTCTCGGTGATCTCCGAGGAACTGGGGCTCCTCGGCGCGGCGGCGGTGATCGCCGCCTTCGGCGTCCTGTTCTGGCGCGGCGTCATGGCGGCGATCGGAGCCCCCGACCGCGGCGGGTATTACCTCGGCATGGGGATCACGACCTGGCTGGTCGCGCAGGCGATGATGAACATGGCGGTGACGCTCGGATTGATGCCGACCAAGGGGATCCCTCTGCCGTTCCTGTCGTACGGCGGATCGAGCCTGGTCGTCAGCCTGTGCGCCCTCGGTGTGCTGCTGAACATCTCGCAGCACTCCTCGTAGGGCGGGATCCGGCCCGGGATTCGGGCCGGCTCCCAGGGGAGAGATGGCGGCCGAGACGTTCGTCATCGCCGGCGGCGGGACGGGAGGGCACCTGTATCCCGGCATCGCCATCGCCGAGGAGCTGGCGTCGCGGCGCCGCGGGGTCGAGATCGTCTTCGCCGGCGCGGGGACCGAGCTGGAGCGCCGCATCCTGGCCGCGCACGGGTACCGCCTGATCGCGGTGTCGAGCGGGGGCGTGGTCGGGAAGTCGTGGGCCGGAAGGGTGCGCGGGATCGGACGGGCGGTGGCCGGGTATCTCGAAGCGATCCGGGAGCTCATGAAGATGAAGCCGAAGGCGGTGATCGGGGTCGGAGGGTACGCCTCCGGCCCGATGGTGATGGCCGCGGTGACGCTCCGCCTGCCCAGCCTGATCCACGAGCAGAACTACCGCCCGGGCCTGACCAACAAGATCCTGGCCCCCGTGGTGCGCAAGGTGGCGGTGTCGTTCGAGGAGACGAAGCACTCGTTCGGCGGCCGCGGCGAGCTGTCGGGCAATCCGATCCGCGCCGGGTTCCGCGGGGCGAAGCGCAAGACCCGGGGGGATACGTTCAACGTGCTGATCTTCGGCGGCAGCCAGGGGGCGAAGGCCCTGAACGGGGCGGTCATCGACGCCCTGCCCCTTCTCGTCGCGAGCCGCCTCGGGCTGCGCTTCACCCACGGGACCGGACAGGCCGACTTCGAGCGCGTCTCGGCCGCGTACCAAGCCCTGGGATTCGAGGCCGCCGTCGTCCCCTACATCACGGCGATCCGCGAGGCGTACGAGTGGGCCGACCTGGTGATCTCCCGGGCCGGCGCCAGCAGCGTGTCGGAGATCGCGGCCTGCGGCAAGGCGTCGATCCTGGTCCCCCTGCCCACCTCGGCGCACGACCACCAGCGCTTCAACGCCCGCAAGCTGTCCGACACGGGCGCCGCGATCCTGATGGACGAGTCCGCCCTGACCGGCGAGTCGCTCGCCCGCGAGATCCTGGCCCTGCGCGGCGATCCGACGCGCGTCATGGCCATGGAGCGCTCCGTCGCGACCCTGGCCCGCCCCGACGCCGCGGCGCGCATCGTGGACATGATCGAGGAGATGCTCGCATGAGCGGGCGCGCGCCCGGCGGGAGGCGGCCATGGTGATGCTCCGGAAGACGCGCCGCATCCACTTCGTGGGGATCGGCGGCAGCGGCATGAGCGGCATCGCCGAGGTCCTGATCAACCTGGGGTACCAGGTGACCGGCTCCGATCTCGAGGAGGGGGCGATTGTGCAGCGCCTGCGCGGGCTCGGCGGCACCATCGCCCGCGGCCACCGGGCGGAGCACATCGGGGACGCCGACGTGGTCGTCGTGTCGTCCGCCGTGCGCCCCGACAACCCCGAGGTGCTGGAGGCCCGAAGGCGCCAGGTCCCGGTCATCCCGCGCGCCGAGATGCTGGCCGAGCTCATGCGCATCAAGTACGGCATCGCCATCGCCGGATCGCACGGCAAGACGACGACCACCTCGATGGTCGCCCAGGTCCTGTCGGGCGCGGGGCTCGATCCGACCATCATCATCGGCGGCCGGCTCGGGGTGATCGGCAGCAACGCCAAGCTGGGCAAGGGCGACCTGCTGGTGGCCGAGGCCGACGAGAGCGACGGCTCCTTCCTGCGCCTGACGCCGACCATCGCCGTGGTGACCAACATCGACGCCGAGCACCTCGATCACTACGGCGCCCTGTCCCGGCTGCAGGACTCGTTCGTCGATTTCCTCAACAAGGTCCCGTTCTACGGCGTCGGCATCGTCTGCCTGGACGACCCGGGCGTGCAGGAGATCCTGCCGCGCCTGTCGCGCCGCGTCGTGACCTACGGCTTCTCGGCCCAGGCCGACCTGTCGGCCACCGACGTCGAGCTGGAGGGGTTCAAGTCGGCCTACGCGGTCCGGCTGCAGGGGAAGAAGCTCGGGCGCGTGAGCCTGCGCGTGCCGGGGCGCCACAGCATCCAGAACTCCCTGGCGGCGATCGCCGTGGGGCTCGATCTCGAGATGCCGTTCGAGACGATCCTCGCCGAGATGGCCCGCTTCAGCGGCGCCGATCGGCGCTTCCAGCTCAAGGGGGAGGCGTCCGGGATCATGGTCATCGACGACTACGGCCACCACCCCTCGGAGATCCTGGCCACTCTCTCCGCCGCCAAGAAGGGCTTCGGCCGCCGGACCGTGGTGGTGTTCCAGCCGCACCGGTACTCGCGCGTCCAGGCCCTCCTCGGCGAGTTCGGGCGCTGCTTCTACGACGCCGACGTCCTCGCCGTGTGTGACATCTATCCGGCCGGCGAGACGCCGATCGCGGGAGTCACGGCCGAGGGCGTGGCGCGGGCCATCGAGGAGCACGGCCACAAGGACGTGACGCTGGTGCGGGACATCAAGGACGTCCCGGCCTGGCTCCTGGAGCGGGCGCGCGAGGGAGACATGGTGATCACGATGGGGGCCGGCAGCGTCTACAAGGCCGGCGACGAGTTCCTGAAACGCCTGCCGGGGAAGACATGAGCGGGTGGTGCTGACGATGGCGGCGAAAGACTGGGTGGCGGAGGCCGAGTCGATCCTGGCCGAATCCAAGGTGCATGTCCTGCGCAACGTGGCGCTCAGGACGCGCACGTCGCTCGGCGTCGGCGGGCCGGCGCGCCTCTTCCTGGTCCCCGCCCGGGCCGAGGACCTCGCCGACGTCCTGGAGCGCTTCGCCGAGGCGGACGTGCCGTTCGACTACCTGGGGGCCGGCTCGAACCTCCTGGTCGCCGACGCGGGGCCGTCCTTCGTCGTCATCTCGTCCGAGGGCCTCGACACGGCGCCCGAGATCGTCCGGGAGACGGTGCGCGTCGGCGCCGGCTATTCGGTGCCGAAGCTGGCGAAGCGGGTGGCCGCCGCCGGCCTCTCGGGCATCGAGTTCGCCGAGGGGATCCCGGGGAGCGTCGGCGGGTGCGTGCGCATGAACGCCGGCTGGCACGAGGGGATGTTCGGCGACGCCGTCTCGTCGTTCCTGGCCGTGTCGCGGCGCGGCGAGATCGAGGACCTGTTCACCGGGCCGGGGACCTTCGCGTACCGGCAGAGCCCGGGCGTCGGCGACCGCTTCGTGGCGGCGGCGACCCTGAGCCTGACGCCGGACGATCCGGCGCGGGTCAAGGAGAGGATGAAGTCGTTCCACGATCGGCGCGTGGCGACGCAGCCGACCGCCGCCAGGAACGCCGGCTGCATGTTCAGGAATCCGCCGGACGATCACGCCGGGAAATTGATCGACTCCTGCGGGCTCAAGGGCGTCGCCGTCGGGCAGGCGGCGGTGTCGGAGGTCCACGCCAACTTCATCGTCAACCGGGGCGGCGCGACCCACGCGGACGTCGCGGCCCTGATCGACCGGATCCGGGACGAGGTGAGCAGGAAGACCGGCATCACGCTCGAGACCGAGGTGGTGGTATGGACCTGAAGCGCCGGCGCATCGCAACGAACACCCGGGAGGCGGCGCGCTCCGCCGGCGCCGAGCCGCTCCGCATTCTCAGGCGGGGGCGCGGCGGGCAGGTCCTGCGGCGCCGGCGATTCAGGAGCGGTCTCCTGCTGGCGGTTCCCCTGTGCGCGCTGGCCGTCCTCGGCGGCGCGGCCTGGGGCGCCCGCCGGTACGTGAGGCATTCTCCGCGGTTCCTGCTGCGGCGCATCGACTTCTCCGAGACGCGCTACGCCTCCGCCGGCGAGCTGCGGCGCGTGCTGCAGCGCCACCTCGGGCGGAACATCTTCCGCCTCGATCCGGCCCGCCTCGGCCGCGATCTGGAGGAGCGCCGCTGGGTGAAGCGCGCCGTCGTCAAGCGCGTCCTCCCCGACGGCCTGTTCTGCGCCATCGAGGAGCGCGTCCCACGCGGCCTGGCGGCCCTGCGCGACCGGGTCTGGCTGGTGGACGGAGAGGGGGTGCCGATCGATCCCTACGGCGGCCAGACGCAGGACTACTCGCTGCCGATCTTCATCGGGATCGACGAGCGGAACCCCGACCGCATGCGCCGGCAGATGGCGCGGGGCGTGGCGCTGGTCGAATACCTTCAGGCATCGTATCCGTCCCTGGCGAAGGAGGTTTCGGAGGTGGACCTGACGCGCGACGACCGGATGGATCTGCGCATGAACAAGGGGGGGGCGGCGGTCCGGCTGGACCCGGTGGATTTCGGGGAAAACCTCGATCGATACCTGACGCTGCGCGACTATCTCGCCACCGATTTCGGCGACGGCGCCTACGTCGACCTGAGGTTCAAGGACCGCATCGTGTTCCGCCCTCTCGTGGCCTCGAACAGCAACAGGGGAGACTGACATGGCACGACCCGGCACCCACATCGTGGGACTGGACATCGGCACCACCAAGGTAAGCGTCCTGATCGCCGAGCCCCGGGAGGGTGGGGCGATCGACATCATCGGGCTCGGGTCCGCCCCCTCCCGAGGCATGCGCAAGGGGGTCGTGGTCAACCTGGATTCCTGCGTCGGCTCGATCAAGCAGGCGGTCGAGGAGGCCGAGCTGGTGGCCGGCTGCACCGCCGATCGCGCCTTCGTCGGCGTCGCCGGCGCGCACGTGCGCGGCCTGAACAGCCGCGGCGTCATCTCGATTCCGGGGCGCGATCGCGAGGTGACGCGCGACGACGTCGACCGCGTCCTGGCCTCGGCCCGCGCCGTGAACATCCCGCCGGAGCGCGAGATCTTCCACGTCCTGCCGCAGGAGTTCATGGTCGACGACCAGGATGGCATCCACGATCCGGCCGGCATGACCGGCACCAAGCTGCAGGCCAACGTGCACATCGTCACGGCCTCGGTCGCGGCGGCGCAGAACCTGGTCAACAGCGTCAACCGCGCCGGCGTGGAGGTGGAGGAGATCGTCCTGGAGCAGCTCGCCGCCGCCGACGCCGTCCTGACCCCCGACGAGAAGGAGATGGGCGTGGCGCTCATCGACATCGGCGCCGGCACAACCGACCTCGTGATCTTCGAGCGCGGCGCCATCCGCCACATCGCCGCCCTGCCGACCGGCGGCGAGCACGTCACCAACGACATCGCCGTCGGCCTGCGCACGCCGATCCCGGAGGCCGAGCGCATCAAGAAGAAGCACGGCTGCGCCCTGGCGTCCCTGGTGGGCGAGGAGGACACGGTGGAGGTGCCGACCGTGGGCGGGCGCAAGCCCCGCGTCCTGTCGCGCACGCTTCTCTGCGAGATCATCCAGCCGCGGGTGGAGGAGATCTTCGCGCTCATCGCCGAGGAGTTCGCGCGCAGCGCCTTCGACCGGTCGCTGCACGCGGGCATCGTCCTCACGGGCGGCGGCTCGATGCTCGAGGGGATCCAGGAAGTCGCCGAGCGCACGCTGAACATGCCGGTGCGCCGCGGCGCCCCGGTGGGCCTGGGGGGCCTCGCCGAGGCGGTCGCGACGCCGCAGCACAGCACGGTGGTCGGCCTGGCGATGTACGGGGCGCGCCAGCGCCTGAAGGCGCCGATGAAGATGCCGCACCCGTTCGTCCTGTCGCGGATGGGAGACATGGTGAAGGGCTGGTTGAGCGAACTCTTTTAAGGGAGGGTCACATGATCCTGATGGACGACAAGGAACAGAGAGGCGCATTGCGGCTCTCCTTCGACGAGAACAAGGCGGTCGGAGCCAACATCAAGGTGATCGGCGTCGGCGGAGGCGGCAGCAACGCCGTCAACCGCATGATCTCCACCAACCTGCAGGGGGTGGAGTTCATGGTGGCCAACACCGACTGCCAGGCGCTGAAGGGGTCGCGCGCGCCTCTGAAGATCCAGATCGGCGCCAAGCTGACCAAGGGGCTGGGGGCCGGCAGCAACCCCGACATCGGCCGGCAGGCGGCCCTCGAGGACTCCGAGAAGATCATCGAGGCGCTGCAGGGGGCGGACATGGTGTTCATCACCTCCGGCCTGGGCGGCGGGACCGGCACGGGGGCCGTGCCGATCATCGCCAGCCTGGCGTCCGAGCTCGGCGCCCTGGTCGTCGCCGTCGTCACCAAGCCGTTCGGCTTCGAAGGGAAGAAGCGCCGCGAGCAGGCCGAAAACGGCCTCACCGAGCTGCAGGAGGCGGTCGACACCGTCATCTGCATCCCGAACGAGAAGCTCCTGAACTCGGTCGACAAGGCGATGCCGCTCGGCGCCGCCTTCCTGTTCGCCGACGACGTCCTGCGCCAGGCGGTGCAGGGGATCTCCGACCTGATCACCATCCCCGGCGAGATCAACCTGGACTTCGCCGACGTCAAGACCATCATGAGCGGCATGGGGATGGCCCTGATGGGGACCGGCGTCTCCTCCGGCCCGAACCGCGCCATCGAGGCGGCGCAGCGCGCTATCACCTCCCCCCTGCTCGAGGACGCCACGATCGACGGCGCCCGCGGCATCCTGATCAACATCACCGGCGGCACCGACATGACCCTGCACGAGGTGGCCGAGGCCTCGAGCCTGGTGCAGCGCACCGCCGATCCCGAGGCGAACATCATCTTCGGCACCGTGATCGACAAGGCGATGACCGATGAGGTCAAGATCACCGTCATCGCCACCGGCTTCAACCGCGATGAGGCGGTGGCCGTCGCGGCCACGCCGGTCCAGCGCGGCTACGGCCGCCCGGCGGCCACGGTCGATGCCGTCGCGCCGCAGGGACGCGTCGTGCGCGATCTCGATTCTCCGACGTTCCTGAGGCGCGCCTCCGCCATGCCGGCCGGGACCCCGACCGCGAGCACGGCGACCGCGCGCCAGGCCGAGGCCAACGTCAATCTGGGGTACGCGTCCCTGCAGGACGAGTTGGACGTTCCCACGTTCCTGAGGAAACAGTAGGATTAGGCTGTCCGCGCACCCGGCCTGACGACCGGATGTCCGAGGGCGCATGCCCAATCACTACAAGATCCTGATCGCCGACGATCGCGAGGACAATTTGGGCCTCCTGCGCGAATGGCTGTCGTCGCAGGACTACTACGTGCGCTGCGCCCGGGACGGCCGCGAGACCCTCGCCATCGCCCGGAACGACCATCCCGATCTCGTCATGGTGGACAAGGTGATGCCCGAGGTGGACGGCCTGGTCGTCACACGCGAGCTGAAGAAGAACGATCCCACCGTCCCGGTCATCGTCCTCACCGGCCGCGAGGACACGCGCCGCGCCGCCATCTTCGAGGACAGCGGCGCCGACGATCTGATCATGAAGCCGTTCCAGTACGAGGAGGTCGAGACCCGCGTCCGCACCATGCTCAAGAAGCGCGAGGTCTTCCGCGCCCTGGAGATGGCCAACAAGGAGCTGCTGCGGGCCAACGAACGGATGTCCCGCCTCATCCAGTTCGACGACAAGACCGGGCTGTACAACTTCCGGTTCTTCATGGAGCGGCTGAACGAGGAGTTCAAGCGCGCCCGGCGCTATGGCAACCGTCTGACGCTGGCCATGTTCGACATCGACTACTTCAAGTCCGTGAACGACCGCCACGGCCACCCGGCAGGCGACCGGGTGCTGCGGGAGTTCGGCGAGATCATGGTCCGCTCCGCGCGCGAGACCGACCTGATCGCCCGTTACGGCGGCGAGGAGTTCGCGGCGCTCCTGCCCCAGACCACCGCCGTGCACGGCCAGCGCCTCGCCGAGCGCATCCGCCGCGTCACCGAAGGCTTCCGCTTCCGCGGATCGGACGACCCCGGCCCGGTCATCCGCGTCACCGTCTCGGCCGGTGTGGCCACCTATCCCCTCAACGACCGGATCCAGCGCCCCGAGGACCTGGTCAAGGCCGCCGACGACGCCCTGTACCGCGCCAAGGGCTCCGGCCGCAACCGCACCCATCTCGACCAGCACTCACTGGCCGTCGCGCGCTGACCTCGGCCGATCCACACCCAGTCCTGGCGGCGCCTAGCCCGGCCGCCCAGCCACCGGGCCTTCTCGATGAAACGCCTCACTATCTCGGGAGAAACGGCGGCGCGAGGGTTCCCTTCCACGTGCTCGCGGATTTCCTACGGGTCGTCGGTGGTCTCGAGCAGGCGGAGGATGCATCGCTGCCTGCTCCATACGAGATCTCTTCGCAGCCGTGCGTGAGCATCGCTCATGGTGAATTCGAAGTCCCCGCGGGAGGGCGCGCGTCCAAGGCGGCGTGACGGCGCGCCCCCCCGCGGTTTTTACGCGACTGGGCCCGGCCCGGGATTACGGATTGGGCTGGGGGGTGGCGCCGGCGGGCACTTCGGGGTTCGCGCTGCCCGACGGATTGCCGTTCGACCCACCGTCGCCCTGGTTTCCGGGCTGGCCTTCGTAACCGAGAAGCCCGGGTGCCATGTCAGGGGCGATTCGCTCTTCCAGCTGCTCGATGTCGAGCCTGAGATCTTCCATGATCTGGATCCTCCAGGTTGAATCGTCCACAGTGACCTGATCAGGTACCGCGGGAAGTGTGCGCCGCAATTCGCCTCGGAACCATTGGGGAATTCCTTCAATTGCGCCGGGACATACGCCCGCACGGACACCCAGGCATTCGCCGCACCTTCATGGGGTCGCCTGGACCGGTCGCTCAGCCGGGACTATCGTTCGCGGTGGGTGGTTCCCTTGCAGCTGACGCTGTCCGGCTTGGTGTTCTCGCACCGGATCGACTCGGTCATGCCGGAGGCGAGGCCGTTGCAGGCGCTGGTGACGGCGCTCTCGATCGCCCCCTTCTCGGTGCCCGAGGCGGCCGTGCGGCAGATCGTCTCGCCGCGGTAGGTGACGCAGACCTTGCATTCGAGGGTGGCGATGCGGGTGCTGAGGTAGACGACCGTCCCGATGAACAGGACGAGAAACACCAGGGTCGCCTTCGTCGTCTTCCCCATGACGGCACTATGATAAGTTAACGGCGCTTATGAAGAAGACCGAAGTCGAGGTCAAGCTGAAAGTGGAGGACCTGGAGAAGGTGCCGGCCCGTCTCCAGCAGATCGGCGCCCGCCTGGTCCATCCCCGCGAGTTCGAGGACAACCAGCTCTACGACTTCCCCGATTTCTCCCTGAAGATGAACCAGACGCTCCTGCGCGTGCGGATCCAGGACCGGGGGTCGCTGCTCACCTACAAGGAAGCTCCGCGTGTCGAGGGGGGGGCGAAGGTGAGGGACGAGATGGAGGTCACGGTCTCCTCGGGAGAGACGATGGTCGCCATTCTCGCGAAGCTCGGGATGCGTCCCCTGTTCCGCTATCAGAAATATCGCGCGGCGTACGAGTACTCGGATCTCATCATCACGGTGGACGAGACGCCGGTCGGAAACTACCTCGAGCTCGAGGGGCCCAAGCCCCTGATCGACGAGGTCGCCGGCAGGCTAGGGTACAAGCCGACCGATTACATCGCCAAGAGCTACCTGACCCTGTACCAGGATCACCTCAAGCTGCGCGGGCTTCCCTTGAAGGACATGCTCTTCGATGCACCTTGATCAGGACGATCAGAGATATGTTCAGACCCCATAGACCATCCCGATCGAAGGATTTTTTGGTTTACCGACATGAAAACAACGCCCCTGATCAGCCCGATTCTCACGGTCCATTTTTTCCACAGGCCTGTCCGGCGCGGCCTTCAGCCGATGTCGCGCCGCCGACTTATGGTTTAATCACATAATGAAAGCGATGGTATTGGCTGCAGGGCTCGGCGAGAGGATGTGGCCTCTGACCGAGGACCGCGCCAAGCCTTCCCTCCCCTTGCTCAACCGTCCGATCATCGCGCACACCCTCGAGCACTTGGCCAGGCATGGGGTGAAGGAGGCCGTGATCAACCTGCATTACGAGCCCGAGTCGATCAGGGGGATCGTCGGTGACGGCAGCAAGCTCGGGATCAGGGTCCATTACTCCGAAGAGCCGATCATTCTCGGCACCGCCGGAGGCCTGAAGAAGGCCGAGCCGCTCCTGCGCGGGTCGGGCACCTTCTTCATGGTCAACAGCGACAGTCTCAGCGACTGCGACCTGACCGCCGCCCTGAAGAAGCACCGCGAATGCGGCGCCCTGGCGACCATGGTCATGACTCCATTCGATCCGAAGGCGGGATACAGCGCCGTCGAGATGGACGACCGGGACCGGATCGTCCGGATCGCCGGCAAGCCCCCCGGTACCGCGGCCCCCGGGGAGGGGCGCTATTTCTTTTCCGGCATTCATGTCTTCGAGCCGGACATCTTCGACGCCATCCCGGCCGGGAAGTGCGACATCAACCGGGATGTCTATCCCCCTCTCCTCGCCGCGGACAAGGCGATCCGGGGATTCGTCCACACGGGATTCTGGAAGGAGCTGGGGAACCCGCGGCTGTACCTCGAGAGCGCCCTCGCCGTCCTGAAGGCGGGGAGAGACCCCTCCATCGTGCCGCTCAGGGCGCTGGACGGCATTTACCTCGATCGCGTCTCCGTGCCGGCCGACCTGGCGCTCGAGCCCCCGGTCTTCATCGGCAGGGGATCGACGATCGGCGCCCGGTGCGCGCTCCAGGGTGGGGTCGTCCTCGGCCGCCAGACGACACTTGGCAAGGGATGCTCCCTGCGCTCGACCCTCGTCTGGGACGGGGCCCGGATCGGAGACGGCTCCAACCTGTCGGAGTGCATCGTCACCTCCGGCGTCTTCGTCCCTCCCGGCGTGAGCCTTACGGGCAAGATCTTCCTGCGCGCCGACGGCCGGCACAAGAACAGGCAGAAACTCGAGCGCCTGGGCCAGTGCTGGACCCTCAATCTGTGAGCCGGCTCCCCAAGGGGAGTCTGATCACCCCCCCAGTCACGGCACTCCTCGAGCGATCGGTCGGATCCGGCTTCAGGATCGCGGAGATCGCCGGAGACGCTTCGACCAGAAGGTTTTATCGCGTCACCCGCGGACGAAAGACGGCCGTCCTGATGGTTCATCCGGAACCGCTCATCCCTGGCTCACCCCTGTTCAGCAACCACCGGGTCCTGAAATCGATCGGGGCGCCTGTCCCACGCATCCTGGCGTCCGATCCGGAAGCCGGTCTCGTCCTGGTCGAGGACCTCGGGGACGCGACCCTTCAAGCCCATCTGCTCGGCAAGCGTCCGGGCGGGCGACGCAAGAGTGGCGCGGGGCCGGGTGTCGGGCGGGCGCGTGGCTGGCGGCCGGCCTTGCCGCTCTACAGGCAGGCATGCGACCTGATTGTTCTTTTTCACAAGAAGGGGGAGGCAGCCCTCCGTCCGGATGACTTCGCCGCCTCCTCCGCCCTCGATTGCGACCGCTTCCTGTTCGAGCTCGACCACTTCCACCGACATTTCATCAAGGGGCTCAGGAAATTGGCCCCACCGGAGGGGGACGAGGCGGTCCTGCGGGCCTTTTATTCCGACCTGGCCCTTCGGTGCGACGAGTTGCCGCGCGTTTACTGCCACCGCGACTTTCAGTCGCGAAATCTCCTGGTGCGGCGAGGCCGTCTCGGTCTCGTCGACTTTCAGGACGCGCGGATGGGGCCGTACACCTACGACGCGGCATCTCTCCTGCGCGATTCGTCTCTCGATCTCGAGGAACGTCTCATCGATGAGATGATCGACCGTCTCTGCATGAGACTCGACATACCGGACGACGAGTTCCGGCGCGACTTCGACCTGATGGCCCTGCAGCGGAACCTCAAGGACCTCGGCACCTTCGGGTACATGGCCACCGTCCGCGGCCGTCCCGAATACCTCGACTACGTGCCGCGCACCCTCCGGTTCATCAGGCGCACGCTGTTCGCCGGCCGGCGCTACGACCTCTTCATGCCGGCCCTCGACCGCTACGTCCTGTCGTTCGAACGGGTAGGCTAAACTGGCCCCATGCCGCCGCTGACTTCCCGGCGTCTCTGGGTCTCCATCGGCCTGCTCTCGGCCGGCTTCGCCGTCTGCGTGGCGGTCTGCGCCAGCATCGGGAGCAGCCATCACACCCTGCTGGAGCTCTTCCGTCAGGCCCCCGACATCGACACGGCGGCGGCGACCATCCTGCGCATCCGGATGCCGCGCATCCTGATGGCGGCCCTCGCCGGCGCGGCGCTCGGCGCCTCGGGGGCCGTGTTCCAGGCGGTCCTGCGCAATCCCCTCGCCGATCCGTACATCCTCGGGGTCTCGGGGGGGGCGGCGCTCGGCGCCTTCCTGGCCACCGCGGTCGGCCTGCAGGCGCTCGCGCCGGCCCTGCCGGTGCGCGAGGCGGCGGCGTTCCTCGGGGCCTCCGCCACGGTCGGGTCCCTGTTTCTTCTGTCGAGCGCGGGAGGCCGGCTCCTCTCCTATCCGATGCTTTTGATTGGCGTCATCATGAACACCGTCTACCTGGCGGTCATTCTCCTCATCGAGACGGTGGTCGATTTCACCCGCCTGCACGGGGTCAGGCTGTGGATGATCGGCAGCATCCCGATCGAGGGGTACGGACTCATCGCCGGCCTGTCGGTCCTCATGGTCGCGGGAATCGCCTGCCTGTCGCTCACCGGACGCGATCTCAACCTGTTATCCGCCGGCGAGGACGCCGCACGGTCGCTCGGCGTGACCGTCGAGCGGACGCGCCTCGTGACCGTCCTCCTCGCGTCGCTGGTCACCGCTGCGGTCGTCTCGGTCGCCGGGCCGATCGGCTTCGTCGGGCTGATGGTGCCGCACGCCGCCCGCCTGGTCTTCGGGCCGGATCACCGGCTGCTCGTTCCGGCCTCCGCCCTGACCGGCGCCATCTTCCTGATGGCGGCCGACACGGCGGCCCGCACGGTGATGGCCCCCACCGAGATCCCGGTCGGCGTCATCACGGCGCTGTGCGGCGGGCCATTTTTCCTGTGGCTCTATCGCCGCCAGGGCGGAGGGGGCTACTTTGAGTGACCCGCGGGGAACGGTCGTCCCGATCCTCTCCGTCCACGGCGTCCGCTTCCGCCATCACGGCGCGGCGGCCGCGCTGTTCGAGGACCTGTCGCTGGCCGTGGCGCCGGGCGAATTCCTCGGGATGATCGGCCCGAATGGCTCGGGGAAGACCACGCTCCTGCACCTTCTGGCGGGCGTCGTCGAGCCCGCCGGCGGCGAGGTGCGGCTCGCCGGCCGGCCGATAAGGGCCATCGCCCCCTCCGAGCGCGCCCGTCAGGTCGCCGTCGTCTTCCAGGAGGCCCGCGTCCTGTTCAATTTCAGCGTCCTCGAAATCGCGCTCATGGGGCGCGCCCCGCGCCTGGGGCGCTTCGGGATGGAGCGCCCGGAGGACTTCGCCGCGGCCCGCGCCGCTCTTGCCGAGATGGACCTCGCCGGCCAGGAGGACCGGCACCTCCACGAGCTGAGCAGCGGAGAAAGGCAAAGGGCCCTGATCGCGCGCGCCCTGGCTCAGGAGCCGCGCATCGTTCTGATGGACGAGCCGACCGCCTTCCTCGACCTGAAGCATCGCCTGCAGATCTACGCCATCCTGACCCGGCTGAATCGCGATCGGGGACTGACCGTCGTCGCGACCAGCCACGATCTCAACCTGGCCGCGCGCCACGGCTCGCGCCTGGTCCTCTTGCACAAGGGCCGGGTGGCCGCGGACGGCCCGCCGGCCTCGGTCCTCACCGCGGCGCGGATCCGCGAGGTGTACGAGACCGACGCCCGGGTCGAGCGCGACGCCGCGACGGGAGCGCCGTACGTGGTCCCGATCGCCCCGCTCGGCTGAGGCCGTGGACGGGAGGCGGGTGAGGATCTCGTCGGGCTCTTTGACACCTGCCCCGGCGTCGGGTACGATTTCAACCCCGCTGAATAGGGAACCGTGATGCGGCCAACGATGCGGCTCGGCTGGACCCGGTGGTGCGCGGCAGTCCTCCTGGCGCTCCTCGCCCTGTCGATGCTGCACGCCGCGGCCCCGCACAGCGGGCCGCAGCGCGACTGCTCCACCTGCAAGGCCCTCAATTCCCCGGGGGTGGCCCAGATGTCCGGGGACCTCACGTCCCCGGTGATCGAGCCCTCCCGGATCGCCGTCCTGTCAACGTCCGGATCGCTCCGAAGCTCCGCTCCCTATCTCCGTCCGCTCCGTGCCCCGCCGGGAAGTCCAGGTGTCTGATTCGCTGGCGGCGCGGTCTTCCCTTCCCTGATCCGGCACCACAGGCCCCGGCTGGATGGGCAGACCGCACGGGCGTTCCGTGACCTTGAATTGTCGGAGGATCCATGAGATCCAGAGTGTCCATTCTGGCGGTGATGATCTTGCTCGGGCCGGCGCTTCATGCCGAGCCGGCCCCGCCCACGGCCGAGGACGTGGCGGAGCTGAGGCGTGAGATCGATGAGTTGAAGAGGCAGATCCAGACCTTGCGCGACCAGCTGCGGGCCGGGATCCTTCCGGATCAGGGGCCCGCTGCTGCGCCATCGGCCCCGGTACCGCCGGCCCTGGCGCCATCGGCAGAGGCGCAGCCGGTGCCTCCCGCGCCGGCGCAGCCAACCCCCGCCCTCCCCGGCGCCGGCGGCAACGCGCCGACGCGCGTGCAGAGCCTGCTCAACCCGGCGATGAGCGCCATTCTTCTCGCGTCCGGGACGACGTCACTCAAGCGCGAGAGCGACGCGAACGGGTTCGACATGAGCGAGGCGGAGATCGCGCTCCAGTCGGCCGTCGATCCGTTCACGCGGGTCGACCTCTTCCTGTCCTTCCCGTCCGGCGAGACCCCCGAGGTCGAAGAGGGGTTCATCAGCACGCTGGCCCTCCCGGGGCCGCTGCAGCTCAAGGGGGGCCGCTTCAAGAACGCCTTCGGGAAATGGAACGGCCTGCACACGCACGCGTTCTTCTCGGTCGACCGGCCGAACGCGCTGGTCAACTTCTTCGGAGAGGAGAGCCTCGCGACCGACGGGCTCTCCCTGAGCGTCCTGATCCCGAACCCGTGGGACCAGTACATCGACCTGTTCACCGAGGTCGGCTCGGCACTCGAAGGGACCTCCTTCAACAACGACCGTCGCAACCTGACGTTCCTCGAGCACCTCGCGTGGTTCTTCAACACCGGACCGAACAGCACGCTGGAGCTCGGCCTGACGGCGGCGCGCGGCCGGGCCGGGGCGTCCGAGGCGCTGCTTCAGGCGATCGACGACTGCGGCGGCGGCTGCGCCGGCCTCGGGCCGCGGGGCGAGCTCCAGTCGGCGGTCAACGGCGTCGACCTGACGTACAAATGGAAGCCGGTCCGGATGAACGTCTACAAATCCTTCCTGTGGCAGACGGAGGCGCTCGAGAGCCGCCGCCACCTGGACGTCCTCATGGACCCTCTCACGACCCCCTTCCTCGACGCTCAGGTGATCGAGGCCTCCGGAGGTTACAGCCATGTCGAATGGCAGTTCGCCAAGCGCTGGCGCGTGGGGACGCGCTACGACTGGTCCGGCTTTCCCGACGATGACCGGGCGCGCGAGCGGGCGATCTCGGGGATCGTCCGGTTCCTGCCGTCGGAGTTCCAGGAGATCCGGCTGCAGTACAAGCGGACGAGCCGCAACGACGACGCGGCGCTGCGGTTCGACGGCGAACGAGACGACAGCCAGCTCTTCTTCCAGTGGATCCCGGTCATCGGCGCTCACGGCGCCCACAAATACTGAGGAACGCCATGAGACTCCATTCCCGCGCTGTGCTGCCGCTGCTTTGGGCCGTTCCAGCCCTGCTGCTTTCCGACCCCGCGAGCGCCGCCGAAGGGCACGTCAAGGTGGTGTCGGCGCTCCCGAACTTCGGATCGATCGCCTCCGCCATCGCCGGCGACAGAATCGACCTGACCGTGATCGCCAGCGGCTCGCAGGACGCCCACTTCGTCGATCCGAAGCCGTCCTACATCGTCAAGTTGCGCAAGGCCGACCTGCTCCTGGTGAACGGCCTCGACCTGGAGATCGGCTGGGTCCCGCCCCTGACCCAGGGAGCGCGCACCGCGCGCCTCATGCCCGGTGGGGCGGGCTACATCGACTGCTCCACCGGCATCCGGGTGGTCGAGGTTCCCCTGAGCCTCAGCCGCACCGAGGGGGACGTGCACCCTTACGGCAACCCGCACTACCTGACCGATCCCCTCAACGCCGAGATCGTCGCCGGGACTATCGCCGAGGCGTTGAAGCGGTTCGATCCCGCGGGGGCGCAGGCCTATGAGGACGGGCGCCGCGCCTTCGTCCGCCGTCTCCACGAGGCGCTCTTCGGCAAGGACCTGGTGGACCTGGCCGGCGGCGCCAAGCTGTCGCGCGAGGCGTTCGCCGGGACGCTCGACGTCTTCCTGGACGGCACCTCGGTCGGGGGCTCCCCCCTGCGCGCGCACCTGGGCGGCTGGCTGGGCAAGATGCAGGCGGTGAAGGGGAAGGCGGTCGTGACCTACCACAAGGATTACTCGTACTTCGCCGAGCGCTTCGGCATCCGCGTCATCGATTTCGTCGAGCCGAAACCGGGGATTTCCCCGTCCGCCAAGCACCTGGAGGAGCTCCTGACGCGTCTCAAGCAGGGGGACGTCTCGGTGATCCTGACGCGCCCGTACGTCGAGCACCGCTCCACCGACTATCTGGCGGAGAGGACCAAGGTCAAGATCCTCACGCTGCCGATCGAGGTCGGCGGCGCCCCCGAGGCGACCGACTTTTTCCGGCTGTTCGACTACGCCACCGATCAGATCGTGCGGGCTCTGAGCGGCGGCCAGGCGGCCGCGGGGAGGTAAACCGGTGGCGCAGCAGCTCCAGGTCCTGTTCCTTCCTTTCCTGGCCTGCCTGATCCTGACCGGGATCCACGTCTATCTCGGCATCCACGTGATCAGCCGCAAGGTGATCTTCGTGGACATCGCCCTGGCGCAGATCGCCGCCCTCGGAGCGACCGTGGCCTTCCTTCTGGGCCACGACCCGCGCTCCGAGGGCGCGTACTACATCTCGCTCGGCTTCGCGATCCTGGCGGCGATCATCTTCGCCCTGACCCGCGCCCGGCACGAGCGGGTCCCGCAGGAGGCGGTGATCGGCCTGACGTACGCCACCGCCTCGGCGGCCGCCATTCTCCTGGCCGACATCTCGCCGCACGGCGCCGAGCACCTGCACGATCTCCTGGCCGGGAGCATCGTCTGGGTGACGCCCCATCAGATCATCAAGACGGCGGTGCTCTATTCCCTGATCGGCCTATTCCACATGGTGTGTCGCAAGAGATTCCTGCTGATCTCCCTGGACCCCGAGGCGGCCTTCGCCCGCGGCATCCGGGTGCGTCTGTGGGACTTCTTCTTCTATCTGTCGTTCGGCGTGGTGATCACGTCGTCGGTGCAGATCGCGGGCGTCCTCCTGGTGTTCTGCTACCTGGTCGCCCCCGCCGTCTTCGCCGTGATGTTCTTCGACGGCCTGAAGGCGCGTCTGATCACCGGCTGGACCATGGCGACGATCGTCAGCGCCGTCGGCCTGTTCTTCTCGTACGACCGTCCCTCCGGGCCGACGATCATGGTCGGCTTCGCCATCGCCCTGGCGCTGGGAGGCACGATCCGGGCGATCAGCCACGCCCCCAGCCGCCCGCGCGCCCTCGCGGTCGCCACCGCCAGCCTGGCGCTGGCGATCGGAGCCGGCTGGCTCCTGGTTCACTTCCGGCCCGGCACCGGGGCGCATGGCGAGGAGGTCGCCGATGCGGGGGTGGGCGCCGGATCCCTCGACCCGGGCGCCGAATCGCCCGGCCCGGGAGGCTCCACAGCGCCCGAGCACGAGGTCGGCGGCAGCATGGACGCCTTGCGCCGGGCGCTCAAGGACACCCACGAGAACGTGCGGGTCGCCGCCGTGAGACAGATCGCCTCGAGCGCCGACCCGCGCATTCTTCCCGACATGATCGAAGCGCTGCACGATCAGTCCCCCGCCGTGCGCGAACAGGCCGCATCCGCCCTGGGCCGTCTCGGGAATCGCTCCGCGCTGCCGGCGCTGCTTCAGGGCTTGAGGAACAAGGATGAGGACGAGTGGGTGCGGCTGCGGATCGCGCAGGCGGTCGCCGGCCTCGGGGACGCCGGCGCCATCCCGGTCCTCTTCGACCTGGCGCGCCAGGCCGACGCCAAGGTGACCCGCCTCGAGGCCATTGGCACCCTTGCCCGGCTGGCGAAGATGACCGACCCGCCCACCTCCGACCCCGACTCTCCCGAGGGGCAGGCGTTCCTCCAGAAGCTCGATCGCACCTTGTCTGGCGACGGGAAGCGCCAGCGGCACGGAGAGTGATAGTCCAGCAGAGATGATTCAGACGCGGGTTCGACCCCCGCCGCCTCCACCACCTATCCTGCTCTGCTGACGCGCCCCGCGGCCATGCCCGCTCGATGTCTTCGAGATCCGCCGCGCTCAGATCGATGTTGATAGCCGCGACGTTCTCCTCGGGGTGACAGAAACTGCTCGTTCCCGGGAGCGGCACGACACCGCCAACCCCGGAGTCGACGTCGGGTGGGGGAAATGAACGGGAGATAGGGCAGCGGGCTTATAATCCCGGCTTCATGCCCCAGGGAAGCGCCGTTCCGCGGATCCACCGGCCCGCGCCGCGAGCTTTCTTCCGGGAGTTCGTGTCGCGCCGGCGGCCGGCGATCCTCACCGGGGTCGCCGAAGTCTGGCCGGCGATCGCGCGCTGGGACCCCGGCCATCTCAAGGCGATCCTGCCGGACACGGAGGTCCGGGTCGAGGTCTGGGAGCGCGAGGAGACGCGCAACGATCCGGCCGACTACCTGCGGAGCGTCCGGCGCAGGCCGATGCGTCTCGGCGATTTCCTCGAACTCGTGCGGGCCGGCGGACCGGAATCGCGCAGCCACTATCTGGCGCAGTACCCGCTCTTGCGGGCCGTCCCGCGCCTGCGCGACGACATCCGCGAGCCGGACGAATACATGGCCGTGCCGGCCTATGTTCCGCGGGCGCTGGCGCGGCGGATGAGGCTCGAGCCGTCGCTCTGGATCGGTCCGGCGGGCGCTGTGACGACCCTCCACTTCGACTCGACGCACAACCTGTTCGTGCAGATCTTCGGGACGAAGAAGGTGCTCCTGGTGCCGCCGGAGGAGTCCGACCTCGTGTACTACCCCTGTGCGGCGTTCGGGCCGAACCTGCACTTCAGCCCGGTCGAGGCGGAGCGGCCCGATCCCGTCCGGCATCCAAGGTTCCTGCGGGCCTCGCTCCGGGAGCTCGTCGTGCGTCCGGGGGAGATCCTGTTCATCCCGGCCGCATGGTGGCACTACCTGCGCGCCCTCGAGCCCTCGATCTCCCTCAACTTCTGGTGGAACACCCCGGGCACACTCTGGGGTCCGCCCCGGCATCTCCTCCTGGAATGGGGCGAGAGGATCCGCCGTCTCGTGCCGGCGCTTCGGCATTGAGGCCGGCGTGGCGCCGTCTTCGCGCCGCGGGCCGGACGATGTATGATTCCGGCTCTCCTGAAATACCGCGCGCGGGAAGAATCACGTTGCCGGACGACGCGACGCCCTGGAAGCGACATTTCTCCGATTTCGGCGGCAAGGTCTACCTGGACTGCGCCGCGCAGGGGCCCTTCCCGGCCGAGACCGCGGCCGCGGTGCGGGGCGCCCTGAGGCTGAAGGAGCACCCGGAGGAGATCGCCGGCTCCCTCTATGAGTCCCTGCCGGGGCGGGCGCGCGAGGTGGTGGCGCGTCTCATCGGCTGCGACCCGGAGAGCATCGCCCTGGCCACGGGCGCCTCGCACGGTCTGAATCTCGCGGCCCGCTGCCTTCCCCTGAAGGAGGGCGACGAGGTGGTCCTGGCGCACGGAGAGTTCCCCGCCAACGTCTACCCCTGGCTCAATCGCGCGCTGGACGGCATCGCCGTTCGCGAGGTCCGCCCGGCGTCCGGTCGCTTCGTCGGGGAGCGGGACCTGATCGCGGCCATCGGACGGAACACGAGAGTCGTCAGCATCAGTCACGTCGCCTTCTCCTCGGGATACCGCGCCGATTTGAAGATACTGGGCGAGACCTGCCGCGAGCGCGGCATCTTCCTGGTGGTGGACGGCGCCCAGTCCGTGGGCGCAGTGGACTTCAAGGTGTCGGACCTGCCGATCGACATCCTGGCGACGAGCGGTGACAAGTGGCTTCTCGCCCCTTTCGGGACGGGCTTCACCTACGTCAATCCCGCGATCCTCGACCGGCTCAGGGTCGCGGACGTGAACTGGATGAACGTCGAAGGATCGAGCAACCTCAACGAGATCGACGGCTACCCGCTCCGCTTCCGCGACGGGGCCCGCCGCTTCGACGTGCCCGAGGCGGCGTCGTTCCTGAACCTGGCCGGCTTCATCGCATCGCTCTCGTTTCTGACCCGCGTCGGTGTCGGGGCCGTGGAGGTGCACGCAAGGCGTCTGCAAGACCTTTTGATCCGGGACCTCGAGAGGACCCGGCTGCGGGTCGCGTCGGACCTGACCCCCGAGCGCCGGTCGGGGATCCTGGCACTGGAGGGTCCGTGCCCCGAGGAGACGCGTGCCCTCTACCGCCGGCTGCGGGACCGCGGCGTGCTGGTCAGCCTGCGGGACAACCTCATCCGCGTCTCGCCGCACATCTACAACACCCGCGACGACATCGACTCCCTCCTCGATGCCGCCACGGGAACTTGAAGTCCCGCCCCGCAGTGAGGATGGAGAAGCTTGGTTTGACTCTCGCTGAGACGTCGGGTATCTTGCGGCCATCAAGGAATAGAGGGCGTTTCGGCAGGATCGACACTCATCGCCGGAGGGTCGTCCCCGTTGAAGGCATCTTCTTCCGACACCTCGCCTCATCGCCCCCCCGCAGCCTCCTGGGATCCTCCTGTCCCTGACCTGCCTCCCGCGGCCGGCGTTCCGGCGCTGACGGAAGTCGAGCGCCGGCGGGTGATCGTGGAATGGAACACCACCGGCGCGGAGTTCGGAGCTGCGGGGTGCGTGCACGAGCTCTTCGAGGCGCGGGTCGAGCGCTGCCCCGACGCGGTGGCGGTGGTCTTTGAGGACCGGCGCCTGACCTATGGCGACCTGAACGCGCGCGCCAACCGGCTGGCGCGGCGGCTCCGACGGCTGGGCGTCCCGGCCGACGGGCTCGTGCCGATCTTCATGGATCGCGCGCCCGGGCTGGTGACCGCCATCCTGGGCGCGCTCAAGGCGGGCGCGGCCTGGCTGCCGCTCGATCCGGCGTGGCCGAGGGACCGTCTCGCCTTCATGATCGGTGAGGCAGGCGCTGGTGTGGTTCTGTCGCAGGAGCGCCTTCGCGACAGGCTCCCCGCTTTCCACGGGCAGGTCCTTACAGTGGATCGGCCCGACGCCGATACCGAACGGCAGAGCGACGCGAACCTCGACGTCGCGGTGGATCGCTCCGCCGTCGCCTACGCCATCTATACCTCCGGCTCGACGGGGAAGCCGAAGGGCGTGCTCGTCCCGCACGCGGCGATCCGCAATCACATGCTCTGGATGAGCCGACGCTTTCCGCTGGACGCGGCCGACGGCGTCGTACAGAAGACACCGTTCACCTTCGACGCGGCGGTCTGGGAGTTCTTCGCGCCGCTCCTCGCCGGAGCCCGTCTGATCCTGGCGGGACCGGGCGCCCACCGGGACCCGGCCTCTCTGGTCCGGCTGATCGCCCGGGAGAAGGCCACGGTCCTGCAGATGGTGCCGTCGGGGCTGCGGGCGCTCCTCGACCAGCCGGGTCTCGAAGGATGCCGCTCCCTGCGCCGCGTCTTCTGCGGCGGCGAGGCGCTGAGGCCCGATCTCGTGGAGCGCTGCTTCGAACGTCTGGGCGCGGAGCTCGTCAACCTGTACGGGCCGACCGAGGCGTGCATCGACAGCACTTTCTGGATCTGCGAGCGTGGCGGCCGGACGGTCCCGATCGGGCGGCCGATCGACAACGTCCGCGCCTACGTCCTGGACCGGCGACTGCAGCCGCTGCCGGTCGGAGCCGCGGGCGAGCTGTGCGTCGCGGGCGCCGGGCTGGCGCACGGCTACCTGGGCCGCCCGGACCTGACGGCCGGCCGCTTCCTGCCGGATCCGTTCTCCGGCGAGCCGGGCGCGCGCCTGTACGCGACCGGCGACCGGGCGCGGTGGCTTCCAGACGGGAGCCTGGAGTTCCTCGGACGAATGGACGAGCAGGTGAAGGTGCGCGGCTACCGGATCGAGCCGGGGGAGATCGAGACGCTCCTGAACCGGCATCCGGCGGTCCGCGAGAGCGTCGTCGTCGCGCGTCCCGATTCGCGGGGAGACGCCATCCTGGCGGCGTACATGACGCTGCGGAAGGAGGACGGCGTCAAGACGCCGCCTCTCCCCGTCGGCCTCCTGCGCGACCATCTGAAGGAGTGGCTCCCCGACCACATGGTGCCGTCGGCGTTCGTCTTCCTCGACGAACTCCCGCGGACATCCAGCGGCAAGGTCGACCGGCGGCGACTGCCGGCGCCTGGCGCGGGAAGGCCGGATCTGGCCGTGCCCTTCGTCGCCCCGCGCGGCGAGGACGAGAGGCGACTCGCCGAGCTCTGGTCGCGGCTCCTCGGCCTGGATCGGGTCGGCGTCCAGGACGGCTTCTTCGATCTGGGAGGACATTCGCTCGTGGCGACCCAGGTGATCTCCCGGGTGCGCGACCTGTTCGGGGTCGAGCTGCCTCTGCGCGCCCTGTTCGAGGCGCCGACTGTGGCGGGCCTGGCCGAGCGTGTCGCCGCGGCGCGCCGCGAAGGGAGACGCCCGGAGTCGGCCCCCCGGTCCGTCCCTCCGGATCGGGAGCGCCCGCTCTCCTTCGCTCAGCGGCGGCTGTGGTTTCTGGATCAGCTCGAGCCCGGCAAGCCGTTCTACAACACCCCCTGCACGCTGCGCCTGCGCGGAGCGCTCGACGCCGGGGCGCTCGAGAAGAGCCTGAACGAGATCGTCCGCCGCCACGAGGTGCTGCGGACCGCGTTTCCGGCCGTGGACGGCAAACCGCTCGCCGTCGTGACTCCCGATCTGCGTTTGCCGCTGCCCGTCGAGGACCTCTCGGATCGGCCCGACCCCGAGCGCTGGCCGGCGGCCCTTCGCAGGGCGCGGGAGGAGGCGCAGGCGCCGTTCGACCTGGCGCGGGGACCGCTGGCGCGGGCCCGGTTGCTCCGCCTCGACGCGCGGGACCACGTCCTTCTCCTCACGTTCCATCACATCGTCACCGACGGCTGGTCGGAGGGCGTCTCCTACAGGGAGCTCGAGGCCCTGTACCCGGCGTTCGTGGAGGGGCGGCCCTCGCCCCTATCGCCCCTGCCGATCCAGTACGCCGATTTCGCGGCCTGGCAGCGCGACTGGCTCCGCGGCGAGACGCTCGACACGCAGCTCGCCTACTGGAGGCGGGCGCTCGCGGGCGCTCCGGCCGCCCTCGATCTGCCGACCGATCGGCCGCGGGCGTCCGTCCGCAGTCACCGGGGCGCGCGGCACATGGTCGAGCTGTCCCACCGGCTGTCGGAGGCGCTGCGCTCCCTGGGCCGCGCGGAGGCGGCCACCCCGTTCATGACGGTCCTGGCGGCGTTCAAGGTCCTGTTGCAGCGGTACACGGGGCAGGACGACATCGTGGTCGGCACGCCGATCGCCAACCGCAACCGCCTGGAGATCGAGGGCCTGATCGGCTTCTTCGTCAACACGCTCGTCCTGCGGTCCGATCTGTCGGGCGATCCGACCTTCCGCGAGGCGCTGAGACGCGTGCGTGGCGTCGCCCTGGCGGCGTACGCGCACCAGGACCTGCCGTTCGAGAGGCTGGTGGAGGATCTGCATCCGCCGCGCGACCTCAGCCGCACGGCGCTGTTCCAGGTGATGGTGGCGCACGCCGCGGCGTCGCGGCTCGACCTCGAGGGGCTGACCGCGGAGTTCGTGGATATCGACGACGGCATCTCCAAGTTCGACCTGACGCTCGAGGTGGATGACGGCGGTCCGGGCTTGGCGTGCGCCCTGGAGTACAGCACCGACCTGTTCGACGCCGCGACCGCGCGCCGGATGCTCCGGCATCTGGAGACGCTCCTGGAAGGGGTCGTCGCCGATCCCGACGGCCGGCTGTCGCGACTGCCGGTTCTTCCGCAGGAGGAGCGCCGGCAGGTGCTCGTCGACTGGAGCGGCCCGCGGGCCGAGTTCCCACACGAGCGCTGCATCCACGAGCTCTTCGAGGACCAGGCGGCGCGCGCGCCGGAGGCGATCGCGGTCTGCTTCGGACCCGACCGGCTGACCTACGCCGACCTGGACCGTCGCGCCACGACCCTGTCCCGGCGCCTGCGCCGTCTGGGCGTCGGGCCGGAATCGCCGGTGGTCCTGTGCGTCGAGCGCTCCATCGAAATGGTCGTCGGCCTGCTCGGGGTCCTGAAGGCGGGCGGGGCTTACGTGCCCCTCGACCCCGCCTACCCGGCGGACCGGTGTGCCCACATCCTGGAGGAGACCAGGGCGGGAGTGGTGCTGACGCAGCGGCGGCTCCTCGCCCGCCTGCGGGCGGACGGCACGCGCGTCGTGTGCCTCGACGAGGCGTCGGTCGAGGGCGCGGCCCCGGGGGAGGCGGCGGGCGACGTCCGCGCCGCCGCGCCGCAGAACCTGGCCTACGTGATCTACACCTCCGGCTCGACCGGCGCACCGAAGGGCGTCCTGGTGCCGCACCGCGCTCTCGTCAACCACAGCGTCGAGATGGCGCGCCGCTACGCTCTGCGGCCGGACGACCGGGTCCTGCAGTTCGCGTCGCTCAACTTCGACGTCGCCGCCGAGGAGATCTTCCCGACGCTGCTGCGGGGCGCGACGCTCGTCCTGCGGCCGGACCCGGTCTTCGTGTCGGTCCCCGAGTTCCACCGCTTCCTGGAGAACGAGGGCGTCACGGTGGTCAACCTGCCATCCTCCTACTGGCACGCCTGGGTCGCCGAGCTGGGGAGGGACGAGCGGCCGCTTCCGGCCTGCCTCCGGTGCGTCGTCATCGGCAGCGAGAAGACGTTCTCCGATCGACTGGCGGCGTGGAACGAGATCACGGACGTTCGTCCGGCGCTGTTCAACGCCTACGGCCCGACGGAGGCGACGGTCACGACCACCGTGTACGAAGCGCCCGGCGGGCCCGCCTCCGGGGCGGCGCGGCTGGTGCCGATCGGGCGGCCGATCGCCAACGTCCGCGTCTACGTCCTCGACGGCCACCTGAACCCCGTGCCGGTCGGCGTGCCCGGCGATCTGCACGTGGGCGGGGAAGGCGTGGCGCGCGGGTACGTGGGCCGACCCGACCTCACCGCGGAGCGCTTCGTCCCCGACCCGTTCACAGGCGCCCCCGGCGCGCGACTCTACCGGACGGGCGACCGCGTCCGCTGGCTCCTCGACGGCAACCTGGAGTTCCTCGGCCGGCTGGACGACCAGGTGAAGGTGCGCGGCTACCGGATCGAGCCGGGCGAGATCGAGCGCGCCCTCGAACGGCACCCGGCGGTCGAGGAGTCGGTCGTCGCCGCGCGCGAGGACGCCCCGGGCGAGACGCGCCTCGTCGCGTACACCGTCGGCAGGCCCGGCGCCGGTCCGCCGCCGTCCGCCCCCGATCTGCGCGCCTACCTGAAGGAGCGCCTGCCGGAGCACATGCTCCCCTCGGCGTTCGTGGCGCTCGAGCGGCTGCCGCGCACACCGTCGGGAAAGATCGACAGGAAGGCGCTCCCGGCGCCCGACGCCGGCCGGCGCGATCTCGAAGGAGGGCGCGCGGAGCCACGCACACCGGCGGAGCACACCCTGGCGCGGATCTGGTCCCAGGTCTTCGGTCGCGAGAGCGTCGGCATCCACGACAACTTCTTCGATCTCGGCGGCGACTCGATCCTCAGCATCCAGATCGTGGCGCGCGCCAACCAGGCCGGCCTGCGTCTCACGAGCAAGCAGATCTTCCAGCACCAGACGGTGGCCGAGCTGGCGGCGGTCGCCGACGCGCGCGTCGCGGCCTCGGCCGAGCAGGGCGCGGTGACGGGCGAGGCGCCCACAACACCGATCCAGCGCTGGTTCTTCGAGCACGACTTCGCCGACCCGCATCACTTCAACCAGGCCGTCCTGCTGGAAGCCCGACAGGCTCTCGACGAGGCGAAGCTCGAGCGGGCCTTAGGCGTCCTCCTGGCGCACCACGACGCGCTGCGCATGCGCTACCGCGAGGTCGGATCCGAGTGGCGGCAGATCGGCGCCGCCCCGGGCGGGCCGGTCCCGTTCCGCCGCATCGATCTCTCGGCCCTGCCCGCCGGGGAGCGGATCGCGGCGCTGGAGGCGAAGGCCGCCGAGCTGCAGCGGAGCCTGGACCTCGCCGAGGGCCCGCTCGTGCGAGCGGCGCTCTTCGATCTCGGATCGGACCTCCCGGCGCGCCTGCTGGTCGTCATCCACCACCTCGTGGTGGACGGCGTGTCGTGGCGCATCCTCCTCGAGGATCTGAACACCGTCTACCGGCAGCTCGAGCGAGGCGACACGATCGACCTGCCGGCCAAGACGACGTCGTACCGCCTCTGGGCCGAGCGCCTGGCGGAGCACGCGCGGACGGCCCCCGCGGATCCCGAGATCGATTTCTGGCTGGCCGAGGCGCGGCGGCGGGTCGGGCGGATCCCGGTCGATCACCCCGGGGAGGAGAATCTCGAGGAGACGGCGCGCGTGGCGACGAGCGTCTTCACGGAAGAGGAAACGCGCGCCCTCCTGCAGGACGTGCCGGCCGCCTGCCGCACCGAGATCAACGACGTCCTGCTCACGGCGCTCGCCCAGGCGGTGACCGGATGGACGGGGGAACGCTCCGCGCTGATCGATCTGGAAGGGCACGGCCGCGAGGAAGTCCTCGACGACGTCGATCTGTCGCGCACGGTCGGCTGGTTCACGACGATCAAGCCGGTCCTGCTCACCCTCGAGGAGGTGCCCGGGCCGGAGGAGGCGCTCAAGTCGATCAAGGAGCAGCTCCGGGCCATGCCGGCGCGCGGCATCGGGTACGGCCTGCTGCGCTACCTGAGGGGGGATCGGGAGATCGCCCGCAGGCTCGCGGCTCTGCCGCAGGCCGAGATCAGCTTCAACTATCTCGGCCAGTTCGACGCGACGGTGCCCGCCTCGGCGCCGTTCCGCTTCGCTTCCGAGTCCACGGGGCCGGTGGTGAGTCCGCGCGGCCGCCGCACCCACCTCCTGGAGATCGGCGGCTACGTGGCCTCCGGCCGACTGCGGCTCAGCTGGAAGTACAGCGAGGCGCTGCATGCCCGCGCCACGATCGAGGCTCTGGCGCGACGGTTCGAGAGGGCGCTGCGCTCGCTCATCGCCCTCGGCAGCCGGCCCGGGGCCGCGGCCTATACGCCGTCCGACTTTCCCCTGGCCCCTCTCGACCAGGCGACCCTCGATCGGCTGGCCCGCGACCATGCCCGCATCGAGGACGTCTATCCGCTCACGCCGATGCAGGAGGGGATGCTCTACCACACGCTGTCCGCGCCGGGCTCGGGAGTCTACGTCGAGCACCTGTCCTGGAGGTTCCACGGTCCCCTCGACGAGGAGGCTTTCGAGCGCGCCTGGCGGCGCGCCATCGAGCGCCACCCGATCCTGCGCACCGCCTTCGTCTGGAGCGGCGTCGAGAAGCCGCTGCAGGTGGTGCAGCGGAGCCTCCGCCTGTCGTGGGAGAGACGCGACTGGCGCGGCCTCGAACCCGAGGAGCAGGAGCGCGAGCTAAAGGGGTTCCTCGACGACGACATGCGGCGTGGCTACGACCTGTCGCGCCCGCCCCAGCAGCGCCTGGCGATCATGCGTCTCGCGGATGACGTCCACCGGTTCGTCTGGAGCCACCACCATGTCCTGCTGGACGGCTGGTCGCTGCCGGTCCTCCTGAAGGAGGTGGCCTCGCTCTACGAGGCGTTCCGCCGCGGCGAGGCGCCCGCGCTCGACGAGCCGGTCCCGTTCCGCGACTACGTCGCGTGGCTCCTGCGGCAGGACCTCGCCGCCGCCGAGGCGTACTGGAAGCGGGCGCTCGCGGGGCTCGGCTCGCCGACGCCTCTGGTCGTGGATCGCCCGGCCGGAGGGCCCGCCCAGCCGGACGACTACCGGCTGGAGCGGATCCGCCTGCCGCGCGCCGTCGTCGCGCGGCTCCAAGGCCTGGCGCGCCGGCAGCAGTTGACGCTCAACACGGTCCTGCAGGGGGCGTGGGCCATTCTCCTGGGCCGATACAGCGGCCAGAGCGACGTGCTCTTCGGCGGCGTCGTGTCGGGCCGGCCGGCCGACCTCCGGGGCGCGGAGACGATGGTCGGGCTGATGCTGAATACGCTTCCCGTCCGGGCGCGGCTCCGCGAGCGCGAGCCGGTCGTCTCCTGGCTGAAGGGACTGCAGGAGGAACAGGTGGAGATGCGCCAGTACGAATACACGCCGCTGACGCTGACCCAGAAGTGGAGCGGCCTGGCGCACGGCACGCCGCTGTTCGAGAGCGTCTTCGCGTTCGAGAACTACCCCCTCGACGCGAAGCTTCTGGAGCGCTTTGGAGATCTGGAAGTCCGCGACCTGCGGGCCGTCGAGTGGACGCATTACCCGCTCAACGTCGTCGTCCCTCCGGGGCCCGAGTTGTCGATCCAGATCAACTACGACGCCCGGCGCTTCCAGGCGCCGGTGATCCGGCGCATGCTCGGGCACCTCCGGACGATCCTGGAGGGGATCGCGGCCGACCCGCAGCGACGACTGGCCGACGTGCCGATGCTCGCCGCCTCCGAGCGCTCCTGGCTTAAGGAGCGCAACCCGGGGCTCGCGGCGCCGTCCGGCCGCTGCCTGCACGAGCTGTTCGAGGCCCAGGCGGCGCGCCGTCCCGAGGCCATCGCCGTCGTCTGCGACGGAGAGGCGGTCACCTACGGCGAGCTGAACCGGACGGCGAACCGCCTGGCGCGGCGCCTGCGGGAGCGCGGCGCCGGGGCCGAGACGCGCGTGGCCGTCTGCCTGGAGCGCTCGATCGAGATGATCGAGGCCATCCTGGCGATTCTCAAGGCGGGGGCCGCCTACGTGCCGCTCGACCCGGCCTACCCGAACGACCGGCTCTCGTTCATGCTTCAGGACGCGGGCGTGGTGGCTCTGGTCGCCCGGCAGGGAATCCTCGACAGACTGCCGGCGCATGCCGGCGGCGTCGTCCTGCTCGAGGCGGAGGGCGCTACCCCCCCCGCGGCTCCGGCCGGCCGGAGCGGAGCGGCGCCCGCGTGCGCCGACGACGCGAACCCGCCACCCGAGGCGGACCCCGACAGCCCGGCCTACGTCATCTACACCAGCGGCTCGACCGGCCGCCCGAAGGGGGTGGTGGTCACGCACGCGAACGCCACGAGCCTGTTCGCGGCGGCGGCCGCGCGGCTGAGCCTCGACGAGCGCGACGTCTGGACACTGTTCCACTCCTCGGCCTTCGACCTGTCGGTGTGGGAGATGTGGGGCGCGCTCGCGCACGGGGGGCGACTCGTGATCGTGCCGTACCTGGTCAGCCGTTCCCCCGAGGAGTTCCTGGACCTCCTGCGCCGCGAGCGGGTCACCGTGCTGAACCAGACGCCGTCGGGCTTCCGATCGCTGATGCGGGTGGAGGAGGAGGGCGCGGGCGGCCTCTCCCTGCGCCTGGCGAATTTTGGCGGGGAGGCGCTGAACCCGGATGACCTGAAGCCGTGGGTCGCTCGCCACCCGGACCGCCCCCTGCTGTTCAACCTCTACGGACCCACCGAGACGACCATGTTCGTCACCTGGCGACGGCTGCGCCCGGAGGACATGCAGGGCCGCCCGCGCAGCCCGATCGGCCGGCCGATCGAGAGCGCGCGCGTGCACCTCCTCGACGCCGCGATGCGGCCCGTGCCGGTCGGCGTGCCCGGGGAGATCTGCATCGGCGGAGCCGGGCTGGCGCGCGGCTACCTGGGGCGACCCGACCTTACCGCGGAGCGCTTCGTCCCCGACCCCTTCGGCGGCACCTCGGGCGGTCGCCTGTACCGGTCGGGCGATCTGGCGCGCTGGCGCGAGGACGGCGACCTGGACTACCTGGGGCGGCTGGACGACCAGGTGAAGATCCGCGGCTTCCGGATCGAGCCGGGAGAGATCGAGTCCGCGCTGCTGGCCCACCCGACGGTGCGCGAGGCGGTGGTCGTGGCGCGCCAGGACGGTCCGGAACAGCGCCGGCTGGTGGCCTACGTCGTGCCGCGGAACGCGGAGGACGCGGCGCCGGCGGCGCTGCGCGCCTTCCTGAAGGCGTCGCTCCCGGACTACATGGTGCCGTCGGTCTTCGTGGCGCTTCAGGCGCTGCCGGTCACGCCCAACGGCAAGGTCGATCGCGGGGCGCTCCCGGCGCCCGAGAGCGCCGCCTCCGATTCCGAATCTGCCCGCGTGCCGCCGCGCACGCTAATTGAGCAGGACCTGGCCCGCCTGTGGGGCGGCCTGCTCGGCGTGGACAGTCCGGGCGTCGAGGACAACTTCTTCGAGGCCGGTGGCCAGTCGCTTCTCGCCACGCTTCTCGTATCGAGGGTGCGCGCGCACCTCGGAGCGGAAGTGTCGCTGAAAGACTTCCTGGACGACCCGACGATCCGCGGCCTGGCCCGGAAGGTCGAGGAGGCGTACCTGCGTACGGCCGGTCCCAGCGAGCTGGACGCCGTGCTCGGGTTGATGGACGGGGCCCGGGGCGAGACGCGGGCGACGCCCGGACCTCCCGATGCCCGATGGACGGAGCATGTCGAGAACTCCTGAGCCGCAAGATCGCCTGAAGGATCTGTCCGCCGAGCAACGGGCGGCCCTGGTGCGGACGCTGCGGGAGAAGTCCGCGCGCCGGACGGCGCTCGCGTCCATCCCCAGGCGGCCAGCGGACCGGCCGGCGCCGCTCTCCTTCGCGCAACAGCGCCAGTGGTTCCTCGATCGCCTGAGCCCGGGCGCGCCGGTCTATCACATGGCCCGCGCCCTGCGCCTGCGCGGCCGCCTCGTCGTCGAGGCTCTCGAGCGCAGCCTGAACGAGATCGTCAGACGCCACGAAATCCTGCGGACGACGTTCGCCGAAGCCGCGGAGGGTCCGGTCCAGGTCGTCGCGCCGTCCCTGGTGCTGCGCCTGCCCGTCGTGGATCTGGACGGGCTGCCCGCGGATCGCCGGGAGGCGGAGGTCGCGCGCCGCACCGCCGAGGAAGCCCGCCGTCCCTTCGATCTGGGGCGCGGCCCCCTCTTGAGGACCCTTCTCCTGCGACTCGCCGAAGACGAGCACGTCTTCATTCAGACGCAGCACCACATCGTCGGCGACGGATGGTCGGCGGGTGTCTTCGACCGGGAGCTGGCCGCGATCTACGAAGCGTTCGCGGAGGGTCGACCGTCGCTTCTCCCGGACCCGCCGATCCAGTACGGCGACTTCGCGCACTGGCAGCGGCGGCGGTTCCAGGGCGAGGAGTTGCGCGCGCTCGTCGATTTCTGGCGGCGGCGCCTCGAGGGCGCGCCGGGCGTTCTCGACCTGCCCCTCGATCGCCAGCGCCCCCCGGCCCCGACCTACGGCGGCGCGCGCGTCTCGTTCGACGTACCGTCCGGCCTGGTCGGGCAACTGAAGGCCCTGGCCCGCGCCCAGGGAGCGACCTCCTTCATGGTCCTCCTGGCGGCGTTCCTGGCGCTCCTGAACCGCTGGAGCGGGCAGGACGACCTGTGCGTCGGGACGCCGGTCGCCGGCCGCACGCGTCTCGAGACCGAGTCGCTCATCGGCCTGTTCGTCAACACCCTCGTCGTGCGCGGCGATGTCTCGGGCGACCCGACGCTCCTCGATCTGGTGCGACGCGTCCGGGGCGCGGTCGGGGAGGCGCTCGGCCACCAGGAGGCGCCGTTCGAGAAGCTGGTCGAAGAGCTGCGGCCGAAGCGCGATCCCTCCCTCCACCCCCTCTTCCAGACGATGTTCGTCCTGCAGGACGTCCAGGCGGCGGCGCCGAACCTCTGTGGCCTGAGGTCGGAGCTGATCGATTTCGAGGCCGGAGTGACGCCGTTCGACCTGACGGTCGTCGTCTCCGAGGACAGCGAGGGGATGGAGGCGCTCCTGGAATACGCGACCGACATCTTCGAGCGCGCCACGGTGGAGCGGATGGCCGGCGATTTCAGGGCCTTGCTCGAGGCGCTGGCGGCCGATCCGGCGCGACGCCTCTCCGAGGTCCCTCTTTCCGGCCTCGGCGACGCGCGGAACGCGACGCGACGCGACGCGGGTCGGGCAGCGGCGCGCGGCCTCCTGGGGGCGCCGGCCCCCGGCGCCCAAGACGCCGCCGGGCCGGCGCCGTTCCTCCCGCCCCGCACCGACACGGAGCGGGCGCTGGCGCGGATCTGGACCGAGGTCCTCGGACGCGACCGGGTCGGAGTCCACGACGACTTCTTCGAGGCGGGCGGCCACTCGCTGCTGGTCCTGCAACTGGTCTCCCGGGTGCGGGAGGCCCTTCGGATCGATGTTCCGGCGCTTCGGGTGTTCGAGACGCCGGCGCTCGGCGCTCTGGCGGAGTGGATCGACTCGGAGGGGCGAAGCGGGCAGCCCTTCGACCGGGATCGGATCGAGCTCGCGGCGCGCGACGCGCCGCTGCCCGTGTCGTTCGCCCAGAAGCGGCTGTGGTTCATCGATCAGCTCCGACCCGGGAGCGCCGCGTACAACGTCCCTCTGGCGCTGCGTCTGCGCGGGCGGCTGGACGCGGACGCCCTGGAGCGCAGCCTCGAGGCGATCGTCGATCGGCACGAGGCCCTGCGGACCGTCTTTCGCCTCGTGGACGGCGAGCCGGTGCAGGTGATCCGGCCCGCGGGACCGTCGGTGTTGTCGCGTGTTGACCTGGCCGGGGGGGCGACCGTCCGGCGCGAGGCCGAGGCGCTCCGCCTGGCGGAGGAGGAGGGGCGCACGTCCTTCGACCTGGCGCGCGGCCCGTTGTTCCGCGCCCGGCTCCTGCGCCTGAACGACGAGGACCACGTCCTGTTCCTGACCCTGCACCACATCGTCAGCGACGGCTGGTCGCTCGGTGTCCTGCTGCGCGAGCTCCAGGCGCTCTACGAAGGGTTCGTCGCGGGGCGCCCGGTGTTGCTGCCGGACCTGCCGATCCAGTACGCCGACTACGCCGCGTGGGAGCGGCGCCGGCTGCAGGGCGAAGCGATCGACGCCCAGGTCGCCTACTGGAGGCGCCGCCTGGCGGGCGCGCCCGCGACGCTCGACCTGCCGTTCGACCGGCCGCGTCCCAGGGCGGCGACCTTCCGCGGCGCCTGGCGCCCGCTCCGGGTGGCGCGAGGGCTGACCGAGGCGATGGGCGCCCTGGCCCGGCGGGAAGGGACGACCCTGTTCGCGGTGCTGCTGGCGGCCTTCCAGGCTCTCCTGTGCCGCTACAGCGGACAGGACGATCTGTGCGTCGGCACGCCGGTCGCCGGCCGCAACCGGCTCGAACTCGAGCCGCTGATCGGCTACTTCATCAACACCCTCGTCCTGCGCGGCGACCTGTCGGGCGATCCGTCCTTTCGCGAGCTCGTGGGCCGCGCGCGCGAGGTCGTGCTGGGCGCCCAGACGCACCAGGACCTGCCGTTCGAGAGGCTGGTCGAGATGGTCTCCCTGCCGCGCGACCCGGCGCGCCAGCCGCTCTTCCAGGTCGCCCTCGTCATGCAGAACATGCCGGTCCCGGACCTGCGCCTGCCGGGCCTGTCGGTGGAGCCCCTGGACATCGACACCGGAACGGCCAAGTTCGACCTCACGCTCCAGGTGGCTGAGACTGACGACGGCCTCGCCGGGTCGATCGAATACAGCACCGACCTGTTCGACGCCGCCACCATCGACCGGATGATCGGCCACTTCGGCAGCCTGCTCGAGGGCGCGGCCGCCGACCCCGACCGGCGACTCTCCAGCCTTCCACTCCTGACCGGCGAGGAGAGGCGGGACCTGCTCGCCGCCGCAGACGTGGCCTCCTCACCCGCGGCCGGGACGGACGGGACGCGCTGCCTGCACGAGCTGTTCGAGGCGCGGGCGGTGCTCGCTCCCGATGCCCCGGCCCTGACCTTCGAGGGCGAGAGCCTGGATTACGGCAGGCTGAACGCGCGCGCCGACCGGCTGGCACGGCTCCTGCGCGCCCGCGGAGTGGGGCCGGAGACCATGGTCGGCGTCTGTCTCGACCGGTCGCCGGAGATGGTCGTGGCGATCCTGGCGGTGCTGAAGGCGGGCGGCGCCTACGTCCCGCTCGATCCGACCTACCCGCGGGATCGCCTGGCGTTCATCCTGGACGACACGCGGGCGCGCGTCGTCCTGACGCGTGGCCGCCTGCGGGACGCGCTGCCGCCTCCGGGCGCGGGGCAGGGTGTCTCGACGATCGAGGTGGAGACGATCGACGTGGACGCGGCCGGCGCGGGTCTCGAAGAGGAGAGCGCCGAGCCTCTCGCGAAAGGCGCGCTCCCGGACCATCCGGCGTACGTCATCTACACGTCCGGCTCGACCGGGCGGCCGAAGGGAGTCGTGGTCACGCACCGGAACGTCGCCCGGCTGTTCGAGGCGACGCGCGCCTGGTTCGAGTTCGGGCCGCTGGACGTCTGGACGCTGTTCCACTCGTACGCCTTCGATTTTTCCGTCTGGGAGATGTGGGGGGCTCTGCTGCACGGCGGCAGGCTGGTGGTCGTCCCGTTCCTCGTCAGCCGCTCGCCTGAGGCGTTCCTCCGGCTGCTCCGGGAGGAGCGGGTCACCGTCCTGAACCAGACGCCGTCCGCCTTCCGCCTCCTGATGCACGCCGACGCGGCGGCATCGACATCGCCGGCGGCCCCGGACCTGGCGCTTCGTCTCGTCATCTTCGGCGGCGAGGCTCTCGAGCCGGCCGCCCTGCGGCCCTGGTTCGAGCGACACGGCGATCGCCGGCCGCACCTGGTGAACATGTACGGCATCACCGAGACGACCGTGCACGTCACGTGCCGGCCGCTCTCCGCCGCCGACCTCGAGCGTCCGTCGAGCCCGATCGGCCGGCCGATTCCCGATCTGAGCCTGCACGTGCTCGATCAGAGGATGGAGCCGGCGCCGTACGGCGTGCCGGGGGAGATCTACGTCGGCGGAGAGGGGCTGGCGCGGGGCTATCTCGGTCGGCCTGAGCTGACCGCCGAGCGCTTCGTCCCCGATCCGTTTGCCGGCGGGCCGCTCGCGCGCTCCCTCCCCGGCGCGCGACTGTATCTCACCGGCGACCTCGGGCGGCGGCGCGCGGATGGGGAGATCGAATACCTCGGGCGGGTGGACGACCAGGTGAAGATCCGCGGCTTCCGGATCGAGCCGGGGGAGATCGAGGCGACCCTGTCCCGCTGCCCCGGCGTCCGGCAGGCGGTGGTGGTCGCCCGGCGGGAGTCGTCGGGCGAGAGGCGGCTCGTGGCCTACGTGGTGCCGGCGGCGGAGGCGCCCGGTCTCGACGCCCTGCGCGTCTTCCTGATGGAACGGCTTCCCGACTACATGATCCCCGGGACCTTCCTCTACCTGGAGTCCCTGCCGCTCACCCCGAGCGGCAAGATCGACCGGCGCGCCCTGCCGGCGCCGGAGCGCGCCCGGCCCGATCTCGAGGATCGCTATGTCGCGCCGCGCACCCCTGAGGAAAAGCACTTGGCCGAGGTCTGGTGCGAAGTGCTCGGCCTGGACAGGGTCGGGATCGACGACAACTTCTTCGCCCTCGGCGGCGATTCGATCCGCAGCATCCAGGTGCGGGTGAAGGCGGGGGAGAGGGGACTCGATCTCTCCCTGCAGCAGATCTTCGACCATCAGACGATCCGCGGTCTGGCGTCCGACCTGGCCCGGGCGCTTCCGGAGGCCCGGGCGGGGGGGCGCCCGGGGCCGTTCGAGCTCGTGCCTCCCGAGGATCGCCGGCGTCTCCCCGCGGACGTGGAGGACGCCTACCCCCTGTCGAAGCTCCAGGAAGGGTTCGTCTTCCACAGCGAGTACAGCCCCGACTACATCATCTATGTTAGCAGTGTCGAGATCCGGGCCCCCTTCCTGGGCGATCGGCTGGCGACCGCCGTGCGACGGATGGTCGCCCGCCACCCGATCCTCCGGACGTCGTTCGACCTGACCGGCTTCAGCGAGCCGCTCCAGCTGGTGCACCGCGAGGCCGCGATCCCGATCGCCCTCGAGGACCTGAGCCGTCTGTCGCCTTCGGAGCGGGACCGGGCGCTCGTCGCCTGGGTCGAAGAGGAGATGCGCCGGAGGTTCGACTGGGGCCGCGCGCCGCTCGTCCGCCTGCACGTGCACCTCCTGGGCGAGGAGAGGTTCCAGCTCACCCTGAGCGAGCCGTTCTTCGACGGCTGGAGCGTCGCCACCTTCCTGACCGAGCTCCTGGAGATCTACTCCGCCCTCATCGAAGTCCAGGCCCCGCCGCCCGGACCACCGCTCCGATCCTCGTACCGCGACTTCGTGGCGCTGGAGCGCGAGGCGCTGCGATCGTCGGCGGTGCGGGAGTTCTGGGCCGGGATCGTGGCCGACGCCACGGCCACGCGCCTGCCGCGCCGCGAAGGGGCCCGGCGCGACCCCGGGGCCCTCCCCGTCTGCCGGGTGGACGTGCCGCTGACCCAGGAGACCTCCGCGGCGCTGCAGCGCCTGGCGTGGTCGGCAGGGGTGCCGCTGAAGAGCGTCCTCCTGGCGGCGCACATGAAGGTCGTGAGCCTGCTCAGCGGACGGAGGGACGTGGTCACCGGTCTCATCGCCAACGGGCGTCCCGAGGAGCCGGACGGGGAGAAGGTCCTGGGGATCTTCCTCAACACCCTGCCGTTCCGGTTGCGCCTTCCGGGCGGGACCTGGGTCGACCTGGCGCGCCGGGCGTTCGAGGCCGAGCGCGAGATGCTGCCATACCGGCGCTTCCCTATGGTCGAGCTGCAGCGTCTGAGCGGCGGGCAGTTCCTGTCCGACGCGGCGTTCAACTACACGAACTTCCACATCTATAGGAGGCTGGATCGACAGGGGTCCGTCGATCTCTGGGGCGGGTACGGCTTCGAGCAGACCTACTTCGCCCTGACCGCCCAGTTCAACCTGGACGAGTCTTCCGCCACCGTGAGCGTGGCTCTCGACTACCGCTCGGCCGACCTCGCTCGCGAGCAGGTGGAGGAGATCGCCGACCACTACGCCCGCGTCCTGGCCGCGATGGCGCAGGACCCGGCGGCCCGGCACGAGAGACTCGACGCCCTGACGGAAGACGAGCGCCGGCGGGTGCTGGTCGAATGGAACGACACGCGCCGCGACTGGCCGCTCGATCGACGCGTGCACGACCCGTTCGAGGCGCAGGTGGCAAGGACTCCCGAGGCGATCGCCGTCGTGGACGGGACGGTCCGCCTCACCTACCTCGAGCTGAACCGCCGGGCCAATCAGGTCGCGCACCGCCTCAGACGGCTCGGCATCGCTCCCGAGGCCCTGGTGGCCGTCTGCCTGCCCCGGACGCAGGACCTGATCGTCGCCCTCCTCGGAATCCTGAAGGCGGGGGGCGCGTACGTGCCTCTCGATCCCGCCTACCCCCGGCAGCGCCTGGCGTTCATGCTCGAGGACACGCGGGCTCCCGTGCTGGTCACCCTGGAGGATCTGCTCGGGGCCTTCCCCCCGCACGCCGCGCGCGTCCTCTGCCTGGACCGTGACCGCGCGGCCCTCGAGTGCGAGCCGGGGGAGAATCCGCCCGGCGGCGCGTTGCCGGGCAACCTCGCCTACGTCATCTACACCTCGGGTTCGACCGGGAGGCCCAAGGGCGCGGCGATCGAGCACCAGAGCACGGTTTCTCTCCTGCACTGGGCGCGCGAGACGCTGACCGACGAGGATCGGTCGGGAGTCCTGGCCAGCAGCTCAGTCTGCTTCGACTCGTCGGTCCTCGAGATCTTCGGACCCCTGTCCTGGGGCGGCAAGCTCATCCTGGCCGAGAACGCCCTCAGCCTGCCGGCTCTCCCGGCCCGAGACGAGGTACGGCTGGTCAATACGGTGCCGTCGGCCTTCGCCGAGCTTCTTCGGCTGGGCGGCGTGCCGGACTCGGTGCGCACGGTGAGCCTGGCGGGCGAGGCGCTGCCGGGCGCCCTGGTCCGGAGGATCCACGAACAGGCGACGATCGAGCGGGTGATCAATCTCTACGGGCTGTCCGAGGCGACGGTCTATTCGACCATCGCGCGGCTCCGCCGCGGGGAGGAGACGGGAGCGACGCCGATCGGCCGGCCGGTGTCGAACACCCGCATCTACATCCTGGACGAGGACGGGAACCCGGTGCCGCCCTGGGTGCCGGGAGAGATCGTCGTCGGCGGGGTCGGGCCCGGCCGCGGCTACCTCGACCGGCCCGACCTGACGGCGGAGCGGTTCGTGCCGGACCCGTTCGCCGGCGAACCCGGCGCGCGGATGTACCGCACCGGCGACCTCGGCCGCTTCCGCTCCGACGGCACGATATACTTCCTGGGCCGCATCGACCAGCAGGTGAAGATCCGCGGCTTCCGGATCGAGCCGGGGGAGATCGAGGCCGTCCTGTCGGCCCATCCGAAGATCGCGGAGGCGGTCGTCCAGGTCCGGGAGGAGGCCGACGGCGACAGGCGGCTGGTCGCCTACGTCGTCCCGAAGGTGGGGCCGGCGTCGCTCTCGCTGCGGGAGCTCCGCCGCGACCTGGCGGGAAAGCTGCCCGAGCACATGCTGCCCGCGGCGTTCGTGCCGCTTGAGGCGCTGCCGAGGACGCCGAACGGCAAGCTGGACCGCAAGGCGCTCCCGGCGCCGGGGCCGTCGAGGCTGAGGGCGGAGGGGACCTACGTCGCCCCGGTCACCCCGGACGAGAAGAAGCTGGCGCGCCTGTGGGCCCGCGTCCTGGGGGTCGAAGCCGTCGGGCTCAACGACAACTTCTTCGAGGCGGGCGGTCATTCGCTCTTGGCGACGCAGCTCGTGTCGCGCCTGCGCGCGGCGTTCCGTGTCGAGCTGCCTCTGCGCGCCCTGTTCGAGGCGCCCACGGTCGCGGGCATGGTCCAGGCGATCGAGCGCCTCCGCTCCGCCGGCGGCGGGCGGAGGGCGCCGGCGCTGAGGCGGCGGCCGCGCGGCGGCGCCCTGCCCCTGTCGTTCGCCCAGCAGCGTCTGTGGTTCCTCGACCGTCTGGAGCCCGGCTGCGCCTTCTACAACCTCCCGGCTGCGATGCGTCTGCGCGGCCCGCTCGATATCGGCGCGCTGCGGCGCGCTCTGAACGAGATCGTCAGGCGCCACGAGGCGCTGCGCACGACGTTCAGGACGGTCCAGGGCGAGCCCGAGCAGGTCATCGTTCCGGCGCTCGAGCCGGAGCTGCCGGTCGAGTCGCTCGAAGGCCTGCCGGCCGCAGAGCGCGAGGTGGAGGCGCGGCGGCGGGCGACGATCGAGGCGCGCGCCCTGTTCGACCTGAAGCGGGGGCCCTTGGCGCGCGCCTCTCTCCTGCGTCTGGCCGCCCAGGACCACGTTCTTCTGCTGACGACGCACCACATCGTCAGCGACGGCTGGTCGATGAACGTGTTCCTACGCGAGCTGGCGCAGATCTACGGCGCGTTCCGCGACGGCCGCCCGTCGCCTCTGTCCGATCCGGACATCCAGTACGCCGATTTCGCCGCCTGGCAGAGGGACTGGCTGCGGGGAGACGTCCTGCGCGGGCAGATCGAGTACTGGAAGAAGCGCCTCGCCGGCGCCCCGACGGTGCTCGACCTGCCGGCCGACCGGCCGCGCCCGCCGGCGCAGACGTATCGCGGGGCGCGCCACCCGTTCGCGCTGCCGAAGGATCTGAGCGACGCGCTCCGGGACGTCGGCCGCCGCCAGGGCACGACACTGTTCATGACCCTTCTCGCGGGCTTCCAGGCGCTTCTGTTCCGCTATACCGGCCAGGAGCAGATGCTCATCGGGTCGCCGAGCGCCGGGCGCGATCGTGCCGAGACCGAGGGGCTCATCGGCTTCTTCGTCAACACGCTCGTGCTGCGCGGCGACCTGTCGGGCGACCCGTCGTTCGCCCGGCTCCTGGCGCGCACGCGGGAAGACGCCCTCGGCGCCTACGCGCACCAGGACCTGCCGTTCGAGAAGCTGGTCGAGTCGGTGCAGCCCGACCGCGACCTGACCCGGGCGCCTCTGTTCCAGGTGATGTTCGCCCTGCAGCCACCGGCGGAGGACGTCCCCGATCTTCCCGGCCTGACGATGCAGTACATGGAGGTCGATCCGGGCACGTCGCAGTTCGATCTCACCCTGTCGCTCAGCGAGGATGTGGCCGGCCTCGCCGGCGCGTTCGAGTACAGCACCGACCTGTTCGACGAGGAACGGATCGCCAGAATGGCCAGGCACCTCGAGACGCTCCTGCGGGCGGCCGCGGACGACCCGGCGCGGCGCGTCTCGGCCCTGCCGCTGCTCGCGCCCGCCGAGCGCCGCACGATCCTGGTGGACTGGAGCGGGGCGGCCGAGGAGTCTCCTCGCGGCGAGCGGACGGTCCTCGACCGGTTCGAGGCGCAAGCGGCCCGCTCGCCCGGGACGCCGGCCGTCGTCCGGGGCGACGCACGGCTGACCTACGCGGACCTCGATCGCCGCGCCGACCGGCTGGCCCGCGATCTGCGGGCTCTCGGCATCGGACCGGGGACGCCGGTCGCCGTCTGCCTCGAGCGCTCGCCCGATTTCCTGGTCGCGATCCTCGGGATCATGAAGGCCGGCGGCGCCTACGTTCCCCTGGACCCGTCCTACCCGCGGGAGTGGCTCGATTTCACTCTTCAGGATATCGGCTCCCCGCTGCTGCTGACGCACGGACGCCTGCAGTCGTCGTTGCACCTGCGCGCCCCGCGGGTCGTCTGCCTGGATGGGGGAGAAGGGACCGCCGGTGAGGACGATGTTCGGGCCGGCGCGCCGTTCGCGGAGGCTGCCGATGCGGGCGCGGGGCCCGCGGGCCGTCGCCCCGGCCCGCACGATCCGGCCTACGTGATCTACACGTCGGGATCGACCGGGCGGCCGAAGGGGGTCCTGGTGACGCACGCCAACCTGGAGCACTCCACGGCCGCGCGCCTGAGGTTCTATCGGGACCCGGTGACCGGCTTCATCCTGCTCCCATCATTCGCTTTCGATAGCTCGGTGGCGGGGATCTTCTGGACACTCTCTTCCGGCGGGACGCTCGTCCTGCCGCCTCAGGATTTCCACGAGGATCCCCGGCTGCTCCTCGAATGGATCGCGCGACAGCGACCGTCGCACTGGCTGAGCGTTCCGTCGCTGTACGCCTACGTCCTGGCGCAGGCGCGGCCGGAGGACCTGGCGCCGCTGCGGACCGTCATCGTCGCGGGCGAGACCTGTCCGCCCGATCTCGTCGAGAGGCATCGCGAGCTGGCGCCGGGCGCGGCGCTCTTCAACGAGTACGGACCCACGGAGGGGACGGTCTGGAGCACGGTCCATGAGTGCGGCGCGTCCCTGACGGGAGCGGGGAGCGCGCCGCCTCGCGTGCCGATCGGCCGCCCGATCCCGGGGACGCGCGTCTACCTCCTCGACCGGAACCTGGACCCGGTCCCGGCGGGGGTGGCGGGGGAGCTTTACATCGGCGGCGAGGGCGTGGCCGCGGGCTACCTGCGCCGCCCCGATCTGAGCGCCGCCGTCTTCGTTCCCGATCCGTTCGGCGGCGAGCCGGGCGCGCGGCTGTACAGGACGGGTGATGCGGCGCGCTTCCTGCCGGACGGGAATCTCGAGTTCCTGGGAAGGAGCGACGACCAGGTCAAGTTGCGCGGCTACCGCATCGAGCCGGGGGAGATCGAGGCGGTCCTGGCGCAGCACATGTACGTGCAGACGAGCGCGGTCGTCGTCCAGGAGCCGGTGCCGGGCGACCGGCGGCTCGTCGCCTTCGTCGTGCCGGAGCCGGGGGAGGTCGTGCTGGCGGGCGACCTGCGGTCCTTCCTGAAGCAGAAGCTGCCGCCGCACATGGTGCCCTCGGCGATCGTGGCGCTTGAGTCGCTGCCGCTGACGGCCAATGGGAAGATCGATCGCCGCGCTCTCCAGGCGAGGCCGATCGGGGTCGAGGCAACGGCCCCGGCTGCTGTCGCCCGCCCGGCGGGGCGCGCGTCCGCGCCCGCGCCACCGCGCGACGACGTCGAGCGGCGTCTCGCGGCGATCTGGGAGGAGGTCCTGAGCGTCCGTCCCGTCGGCGTCGACGAATCGTTCTTCGATCTCGGCGGGCACTCGATGCTCACCGTGCGCCTCATGGCACGCGTCGAGAGCGAGTTCGGCAGGAGCCTGCCGCTGTCGATCCTGTTCCGCGGCGGCACGATCGCCAACCTGGCCGACGCCCTGAGGAGCGAGACCGCGCCGGCCGCCCGGCCGCCCCTCGTGGCGCTCGCGGCCGGCGGATCGAAGCTGCCCTTCTACTGCGTCCACCCGATCGGAGGGACGGTGCTGTGCTATGGCGCCCTGGCCGCGCGGCTGGGAGCCGACCGTCCGTTCTTCGCCCTCGAAGCACCGGGGCTGCGGGTCGACACGAACCCGCAGTCCACCGTCGAGGCGCTGGCGGAGCGCTACCTGGCGGCCCTGCGCGAGCAGCGGCCGCGCGGGCCTTACGCGCTCGGAGGCTGGTCATTCGGCGGGGTGGTGGCATACGAGATGGCCTGCCGGCTGGCCGCGCAGAGGGAGCCGGTGGCCCTCCTCGCCCTCATCGACAGCCACGCTCCCGGATCGCTGCCGGCGTCCGCCAGCCCGGTGGACGGCGCGACCCTCGTCGCCATGCTGGCGCGCGAGCTGGGAGGCGTCTCGGGGGGCCTCGAGAGTCCGGCACCGGGTGACGACTCCCGCCTGCCGGAGTCCGACGGCCGGCTCGATCGGATCCTCGAGCGGGCGAAGGCGCAGGGGCTCCTGCCGCCGGAGATCGGCCTGGAGGAAGTCCGCCGGCTGGTCGAGGTCCTGCGGGCCAATCTGCGGGCGCTGCGCGGCTACCTGCCCGGAAGTTATCCAGGGCGGGCGACCCTGTTCCGCGCTGCGCAGGCGCAGCGGACCGGCCCCGACCCGGCGTACGGCTGGCGGGCGCTGGCCCTGGGAGGAGTGGACGTTCTCGAGGTGCCCGGCGACCATTATTCGATGGTCCGCGAGCCGCACGTCCAGGTTCTGGCCGAAAGGCTCCGGGCCAGGTTGCAGGACGCGGCTTCGGCCGCGATCAGGCCCGCCCCTTCCCCTGCTCCATCCTCTCGCGCAGACTCTTCGGCCTCATGTCCGTCCACACTTCCTTGATGTACGCCAGGCACTCCGGTTTCGTCCCGGTCTTGCCGGCGTCCCGCCAGCCCGGCGCGTTCTCCTTCTCCAGCGGCCAGATCGAATACTGCTCCTCGTGGTTCACCACCACCCTGTACAGGTCCTCGTCCTTCTCGTCGGCGCCCATGACGTCCTCCCGGCAGGAATATTAGCCGATCGGCGCCGCGCCGTCGCCGAGAGTGTGATGGTCCCGTGGCCTCGCGGGCCTCCTCGTGGTCCCGTCTTGTGCCCGGGGGCGCGTTCGCGGTATTTTAGATGCGACCCGGCTCCCTCATGAGCGGCAAACGCGATACACAGGCCGCCGGTCTCGATCCGTACGCCCTGATGGCGCGCTTCTATGACGCCGATTACAAGGCTGCGGGCTCCGTGGACGACATCGCCTTCTATTCGTCCATCGCGAAGGAACTGGGCGAACCGGTCCTGGAGATGGGATGCGGAAGCGGTCGGAACCTTCTGCCGATCGCGCGCTTCGGGATCGCCATCCATGGCATAGACGCCTCGCCCGCCATGCTGCGGGTGCTTCGGGGGAAGCTGCGTCTGGAGCCGCCCCGGGTCAGGCGGAGGACCCGTGTGTCTCAGGGGGACATCCGGAGCACGCACATCGGCGGGCGTTACGGCTTGGTGACGGCCCCGTTTCGAGTCGCCCAGCACCTGCTCCGGCCCGGCGACCGGCGGGCGTGGCTGCGCAACGTGGCCCGGCACCTTGAGCCCGCCGGACGGTTGTGCTTCGATGTCGTCAACCCCGGACCCGATCTGCTCTCCCACCCTTGCGAGGAGGCCGGTGTCATCGTGCGACCCCTGTCCACGGGCCGGCTCGTGGTTCGCAGCGTCAGCACCCGACCACGGACCGATTCAGGGATGATCGAGGTGAGGTACAAGTGGCAGGTCAAGGACGCACGCGGCACGCCGGTCGGCGAGTGGCGCACGCGCCTTGTGTTCCATCTCTACTCACGTCCCGAGCTGGAGGCCCTTCTCGAAAGCCAGGGCTTCGAGATCGTCAGCTACTGGGGCTCCTTCAAGCGTGAGCCGTTCGGGCCGCATTCGACCGATCATGTCATTCTTTCCCGGCTGCGCCCGCGATGTTCACCACCAGGGCATTGAGCGTCCGGGGCGTCTCACCCAAGCCGGGCTAGGTCAGCCTCGAGCCAGCACGCGCAGGCGGCAATGTGATCCTTGGGTCGATTCGGGTTGTAGAACACAGGAACGATCGAGCCCTCACTCACGCAGTACCCCCGGTCGTAGGCACGGCCCGAGACGGCCACTCCATGGGTCGTCATGAAGTGATACCGGATCGCCTCCCATGGATCCTCACCCGTGCTCGTTCGATGTTCGATGAGCGCCATGGCCACGGCGCCACCCCGGAGAAGCCGAATCTCACGACGGAGTTTGCGTATCGAGAGAGCAACTGCGAGAAGGGCGAGCGCCACGATACCGACCGCAATGGACCGGGCACCGCCATCACCAGCTTGCCAGGTCAACGAAACCAGGTACCACGGGAAGAACAGCACCGGAAGAATGGAGGGGCCGCGGACAGCGGCCCTCCAGGAAAGGTGGACGCGGCGCGGCGGGAAGCCGAAGCCCCGCTCGGCGATCCAGGGGATCGGTGCGAATCGTTGGACGAGCTGGGCAATCGCCATGGCGCCGCAAGTCAAGCCCACGGTCGGGACGAGAAACCAATACAGAATGCCGAACTCGTATTTCCAGGGAGACAGCGCCCCGAGCGCCAGCGAGAGGCCGACGTACAGAGTGGCCAGCCCGATGAAGAGCGCGAGTTGCATCGCCTCCGCCGCGCAGGTCTACAGTCTCATGCCTCTTCCCGATGACCGAGGACCGCCTACCCCTGATGCAACAGCCTGAAGGCGTGCGTCCAGTCGTTCCTCAGGAAGCCGGGGATGCACCAGAGGATGCAGAGCGGCTCGATGGCGCGCGCCGCTTCGGCCTTCCCCATGTCTTCGGTCTCCCAGCCGAACTGCTCGAGAATGCCGCGCACCGTGC